>NZ_JAKSYF010000070.1:0-7209 GCF_022829745.1 Methylobacterium sp. E-016 | reverse complement strand
GCGCCAAGCTCGACGTCTCGTTCTTCCGATACCTCGGCGATCGCCTCGGCATCCCAGACAGCGCAACCGTCCCGCCCCTGCCGGACCTTGTCAGAAACGCCGCAACAGCATGACCGCCCGGTGATCTGCCCCGGTTACGTAATTCGGTAAGTTGTTATGCGGAGCGAAAGGTATCTAAGGGTGATAACATGACCGGTGGTGCGATGCTCGTTTCAGGGCGTGACAAATTTGAAATGACGGCCGACCTCGTCGCCGCCTTCGTCTCGAACAACAGCATACCAGTTTCCGAACTGCCAGCTCTGATCGCCAAGGTTCACGCCACGCTGGCTGGTCTCGACAACGGTGCGTCCTCAGAGCCCGCCGGCCCGGAGAAGGCGACACCGGCACAGATCAAGAAGTCTGTCTCACCGGACGCACTGATCTCCTTCCTCGACGGCAAGCCCTATAAGACACTTAAGCGCCACCTGACCACGAATGGCCTGACGTTCGAAGAGTACCGGGCACGCTACGGCCTCCCGTCGGACTACCCATCGACCGCCGCAAGCTACTCCGCACAGCGGTCCGAGCTGGCTCGCTCTCTGGGGCTCGGCCAGCAGCGACGGAAGGCGTCTAAGCCCGGGGAGGCCACTGAGGCAGCCCCGAAGACGCGTGGGCGGAAGAAGGCCGCCGAGACGGTCTGAAGGGCCGCTGAGCGGCCCGTTCCGGCACAACTCGGCACTCGCTATGGTGACGTGCTTCTAACTGGAGGAGCCGCATCCCACGTTCGGGTCAAGTTGCGTATCGGCCTAGCTGGTGAGATCCGGGGTTCCCCCGTCCCGTGAGCAGATCGGGACGGGGCCGAACCGAGGTCGCTGTAGGGGTTGATGTGACATCGCCACGATCGCTTCCCGTGCTCGTCGTGGACGATGTGCCTTTGATCCGTGCCGTGGTGCGGGCGACGCTCGAACAGGTCGGGCTGACCGAGGTACACGAGGCTGGCGATGGAGCTGCCGCGCTCGCGATGCTGAACCAGCGCCGCTACGGCCTCGTCATCGCGGATTGGAACATGCATCCGATGACCGGCTACGAGCTGCTCCGTCAGGTCCGCGACGATCCGCAGCTTCGCGAGACGCCGTTCGTCATCATGACGACGAAGGAGCAGGCTCACTGCTTCGTCGCCGCGCGGCGGGCCGGTGTGAACGCCTGCCTCATCAAACCGTTCATGCCGGCAGCGCTGCGCGAGACGATCAAGCAGGTTTGGTCTGGTAGCGGTACGCCAGCCGCGCAGGTCCAGGAAGCCGCAACGGTGCTGCTGTAGCTGACCCTGCCCGCCAGCCTGTGATCGTATCAGGCGGCGGCGCAGAGCCGTTGACGATGGGGGGCTTGAAACTCAGCGTGCTCCGGTGCCTCCCGTCGACGGGGCGTTGGCGCCCGAAGTGCCAGCACCCGGCGCACCGGTCCCTGTGCTCATCCCATTCGCTCCCGGGGCCGTCATTGGCGTGGAGCCCGTACCCCCACCGGCATTCGCGCCACCCGGAGTAGCGAGTTCCTTCGGCTGTTCGGTTGTCGAACCGCCGGTGCTGCTGGTCCCAATGCCAGTTCCGGTCGTACCGGAGGGAGCCGTTGCCTGCGCGAGTGCAGCGCCAGACAGGGCCAGGGTGCACGATGCAGCGAGCGCGAGTGTTCTGATCGACATGGAATTTCCCCTGCTGCGACAGCACAGGCGCGTCGCAAGCAAGGTCAAACGCTTATCCAGCCGCGTTTGTTCGGCGAACAGGCCGCCCAGATTTACTCCGAATGGGCATCCTGACCCCCGGAGGAGATCGCAAACATCAGACCATGGGCTAAAAATATACCCGCACTTTACAGTTCCTGCATGTGCTCGCTACAGCTAAATCACAGAGATCGAGGACGAGCAAATGGACGAAACGACTCTTCGCTTACAAGCCCGTGTCACCGTCTTGGAACAGCTGACCGTGCGGTTATTCTCAATATTAAGTGTAGAACATGCTTCTAGCATCATTGCGACGGTAGAGAGTGTCAACAAGGCAATCCAGAATTCCAATGAGTCAGAAATCTTCGGCGATAATTTGACCGCAGAAGATAAAATAGGTTTATCTAGAGAAGCCGCGAAAGAATGGGCGATTATACGTTCTCGCATACTAGGGGTTTGAAAATAATTATTCCAAGCGTAATGATCTAATTACATTCGATTGGATCCTGGTTTTGATTGTTTTGATGATGGTTCCGAGGTGTTGATCCCCGCTGTGGTCTTTCCTGCCAGTGTAAAAATGTCAAAGTTGGTGATGTTCTTTACCGAGGCGAAGACTGCGCACAACCAAAACGACAATCACCAGGGCACGGGGCTGTCGGCCGTCACGACCGAATAAGCGACGGTCATTCTTGTAAAAATCCCCCGCAGGCGGTTGTAAAGATTGGAGCACGCTTAGGTTGTTTCTTAAAGCAATAACAACTTGAGATAGGTAGGCGTCGAGGCAATACCCCGTGCGAACGGAAGATGTACAACCTGAGCTATATTTTTACTTTTCATTAACTTAATTGCTTAATTCTGTGAGTGCTATTTAAGCGCGTCGACTTGCTCGGAGAGCATTGTAAAGCTTGACGTCTCGCTTGTGGCTTCTCAGTCTTAAAGGAATTCAAGAGATGCCAATTGATACTACGCCCGATCCTGATGCAGTCCCTGTTCGGCATATAACAGGTGCTGTCAGTATCGTCCTCAACGGACAGACGGTCGCGCTCAACCTGTTCACGGACCGGATGGCCGTGCTCACGGATGGGAGCGTGCAGCCCGATCCCATTGTGGCTGCCCGTCTACGCCTCGATCTGGCGATGGCCAGAGAAATCCGCGATCAGCTCGATGCCCACCTCAGCGGTCTGACGACAAGTCCACGAGGTAGTCTGCAGTTAAATTAGCCCTCGTCCAGCGAGGCGTCCGACCACCATGACAAAAGGAAGGTGAAGAGCTGGCCGTTGGTCCGGGCGCGGGACGAGACGACGATTTCCGTCTATCTATCGGGAGACCAAACGGCGCTCGTGCCAAACTGAGATAATGGATGTCTTCGTAGACGACGTCGCGCTATGCCACAATTAGGCAGCGCGTGTATCTTCTTTTCGAGCCGCCATTAAATCGCGCTCATGATACATTAGTTGCTTGCCTGCTTTCAGTGCTACATAAGTCTGACCAGCTGCTAAGGCATCTTGAATTTTAAGCAAAAACGTTGCTGCGCTTGGCATTGCCTTTAGCAGTTCTACAGCTTGAGCAAATAGCAAACCTTGAGCTTCGGTTGGGTCGTTTGCGAGATGAATTACTTGAAGTGTAACGCAAATAACTTTAGCTGGCGTATCAGCTTCGCTGTCGCGAATGATTTCCGACTCCCGAATAAATTTACAGTGACTCTCGATCAGAAAATCCGCAGCCTTACTACCATTACGGATAGAAGCACCATTGATAATGAGTCGCTCGAAAGGTTTCAGTGATATGCGTAGTGGCATTCTATACTCCCCCTTTTGGTTGTGGCTATAACTATCAACCAATTGTTAATAATATGGTAATGTGATCGGATTTCTCGTAGTGTGTTAAGGGGCAATCAACACGTATCGAGATATTTGGAGCCTACCGCGAAAAATGCGGTTTTGGCTTCAAATAAGGATCAGCCAAGATGTCGTCCAACGTCACCCTTTCGGCGGCCACCCGCCAAAACCTACTTTCTCTCCAGGGAACCGCTGATCTGCTGTCTACCACGCAGAACCGCCTTTCGACCGGCAAAAAGGTTAACAGCGCCCTCGACAGCCCGGTCAATTATTTCACCGCGCAAAGCTTGGACTCGCGTTCGTCGGACCTGTCGGGCCTTTTGGACGGCATCAGCAACGGCATTCAGACGATCCAGGCTGCCAACCAGGGTATCACGAACCTGCAGAAGCTGACCGATCAGCTCAAGTCTACCGCTACCCAAGCGCTGTCGGCCTCGAACGCCTTCACTTCGAAGGCATCGTTGACCTCGAAGGCACTTAATGGCGCCGTTGACACCAATCTACTGTCGACAGGCGCGACTCAGGCCGTGGGCAGTACCGCAACGGCAACAAAGCAGATTGCAACTGGGAGTCAAGCTTACGCCAACGATACTGCTGTTGCCACGGCAATTGGTGCAGCGGGCAAGAATATCTCTGTCGATGGCGTAAATATTACAATCGCTGCAGGCACCGCTACAAAAGCTGACTTGCTTTCGACGATCAATAGCCAATTAACTGCGGGCGGATCAAGCGTCGTAGCTTCGTTCGATCCGACAACGAACGGTCTGAAATTCACCGGCGGTGCCGATGGATCTTCATTCGCCGTTCCGAGTGGGACTGATGTTGCGGCGGTCTATGGTACGAACACCGCTAGTACAGCTACGATATCGCCCACCTCTACGACAAAGGCAACTGCTCTTGGCTTTGCTGATGGAGATACCTTCACCGTGAACGGTTCTTCCGTCTCGGTGTCGAAGAGCGACACCGTCGCTACACTATCTCAGAAGGTTGTTGCTGCGACGAACGGTGATGTCAGCGCGACATTTAGCGACAGTACTCATCAGTTCACGTTCACAGCAAAGGACGCCAAGACTTCGGTGAATCTCGGTAATGGTTCCACTGCGACGGCCAAGGTTGCCAACCTAGGCTATACGACGACGCAGTTTACGGCTGGCAAAGGTGCGACAGGCTCAACGGCTGATCTTGATCAGAAGGTGCTGACTGTCAGCGTCGGAACCGGTACTTCGGCTAAAACGATGGCTTTGACTTTCGGCAATGGCACGGGTCAGATTTCGACACTAGACCAGCTCAATTCCGCTCTCGGGACGGCTGATGCCCAGGCTACCATTGATAGCACCGGCCATCTGTCGATCACCACTACCAATGATGCGGGTTCGCAGAACTTGGTGCTTGGTGGTAGCGCCGTCGGAACGGGTAATGCATTCCTAAGCTCTACCTCGGCAGCTACTATTGGTGGCGATGGTCAGACCGCGCGTAACAAGCTTGTTGGCGACTATAACGATCTTCTTTCACAGATCGATCAGATGTCGAAAGACTCGGGATACAACGGTGTCAATCTCTTGAATGGCGACCAGATGAAGGTTGCTTTCAACGCCGATCAGAGTTCGTCCATCTCTGTCGAGGGTGTTGCCACGACTGCTGATAGCTTGGGGCTTAAAAGCGTATCAACAAGCGACTTCGTTGACAACGACTCGATCAATAAAGTTTTCTCGCAGATTACGTCTGCTACCAACACGTTGAAGTCGCAAGCGGCTACCTACTCGTCGAACCTTTCCGTCGTCCAGAACCGCCAGGACTTCACAAAGGGCATCATCAACGTGCTCGACACCGGCTCGGCTAACTTGACCAACGCCGACATGAATGAGGAGGCGGCCAACTCCCAGGCGCTTTCTACCCGCAACTCGCTCGGCATCTCGGCGCTCTCCCTCGCCAACACCGCGCAGCAGGGCATCCTGCAGCTCCTCCGCTAAACGGTTCATCTATCCTTAACGTAGCGGCCGGGGACCTCCCCGGCCGTTTTTCGTTGAAGATACGTTAACGATAGCCGCGCATGTTGCTTGGAGAGCTAGCTATCGCGGTGGCAGATCAATGGATAAAGTGGCGTTCTCGAAGAGCCAACAGCCTGTCACGACATGCGCGCGGATCTACGCCTTGCTGAACCGCATGTATGAGGAGGGTGATCACCGTCCCCACGACGACGCTCTCGTCCAGCTAAGCAACCAGTTGATGTCCGTCACTAGGACGTTCGGACCTTACTTCCTCGCTCTCGATGAGCGGATCTTGAACCGTGACTATGGCACGGCTCTGCAGATCGGGCGAGCGATGATGGAGCACGAGGCGATGCTTCATAGCATCGCCGCTGGCCAATGCATGCCATCTGGGCTGTCTCTGAACTGAAGCTCCAGGCCGAGTGCTCTGCTCGGTTTAGATGGGCTCATGCCGGAGGTCAGACAAACCGGACTCCGATCGCCTCGTTCTCCCGACGCACGATCCTGCAGGCGTGCTGAACGTCGTCAGCTTCGATCAGCAGCGTGAATGCTTCCGGCACCCCGATTGATGACGGCAGGGTGAGCTTCGCCCCCACGTCCGAGAGGTTTCGGATAGTGCAGTCCATCACCGACGCCCCGTTGGGAAATATGATCTTGGCGGCCTTCAGGACTCGCTTGCGCGGCGCACTGCGGCGCTCGATCTCTGGCTGTCCCATTACAGCACCACGCGTTCATTGAAAGTCGTCGGGCTGTACGGAAGCTTGAAACGAACAGCGATCCCGTCCGCAGTGTGTCGGACGACAGTGGCGAACCGCTTCCCGACGGTCACGGCTGAACCAGGATCGGGTCGTTCGCTTGTCGTAAGGGCCACACCTGACATCGAAAGATCAACGATCTCTGCGCCGACGGTCTGACCGTTCGATAGCATGACTCTCACAGCGCGCTGGGTGGGTACGATCCGGGGATCATTCCGCTGATCGGCCGTGTCGTTGGCATGAGCACGAAGCCAAGCGAGCCGATCGTCGATCCTCGCTTTGCGCTCTGCACTTGCTTCAACTAGCAGAGTGAAACCAGCGGAGCTGACTTCGCTTATCCGCCCAGGCACCACGCCGATTGCATCAAGATAGCACGTCGCCTTCATGCCAAGGCGGACTGCTGGTAGCCCGTCTCGCCTTCTTACTTCGACGCGCGCATTTGTTGGCATGATGGCGACGCATGTCGCTTCGCTGCCAGTCTCTAGAAGAAATCTTCCATGAGTTTCAATCATGTGCCGTCATACATATGGCTAGATTGCTATAACCGTCCCTATATAGCAGCTTAGACGTTTACAAATTATCTCAGGTTGAAAGAACGTCGGAAATTGCTCCCAAGGCAACCTGGCGGTAGCAGGCTTCACAAAAATCCGCTTCCCGAGTGCCCCTTGAAGGCGTTCGCTCGGCGGATGTAGCCAACCACCGTGCGAGGATCGCGGTGCCCGGACTGATCCATGATGCGCGCGAGGTCGGCACCCCGCTCGGCGGCCGACGTGATGTAGCCGGCCCGCAGCGAGTGCGCCCCGAACGTCGAGGCATCGAGTCCAGCGGCCGTGCAGTACCGCTTCACGATGTTGGCGACGGCCTGGGTGGTCAGGCGCGGCTCAGAAAGTTCGGTTCCCACGTCCTCCGCCGAACCCCTACGGCGCACGTTTCCT
>NZ_JAKSYF010000064.1:0-81837 GCF_022829745.1 Methylobacterium sp. E-016 | reverse complement strand
CCGCCGCCCCGTCTCGATGAACAGGGGTATACGGACCACCCAGCAGCCCGTCAACAGCCAAAACGGAACTTTCTCCGATTTCGACGACAGAACCACGACAGGCCGCCCGAAAGGCCCTCCAGCGATCCCGAGACGGGTGCGCCCTCTCCGGGAACGATCGGCCTCTCCATCCGTAGAACCGCGTCGCCGCGGGGGCGGCACGGAGCATGCGCGATGGCGATCCAGGCCCTGAACGACCGCAAGAAGCTGTCGAGCGATTTCAACGAGGCCAACGACGCCTTCATCGATGCGGTGCTCAACGCGCTGAAGGCCGGCGAGATGCCGCTGGAGCTGGCCCGCGCCTACCTCGCCCACCCGGTGGCGATGATGCATGCGGACGGGGCGCAGGCGGTGGCCAACTACTTCGACCGCATCCTGGCGCAGCGCCCGACGATCGACTGGGCGCCAGGCGCGTAGGGACGACCGGTCAGATCGCGGGCGGCGCGAAGCCCCCGAAGCTCGCCTCGAGATGACGGCCGAGGGCGAGGGCCACGTCCTCGCGCCACGGGTGGGCCGCCACCTGCACCCCGATCGGCATCCCCTCGGGCGAGGTGCCGACGCGGACCGCCACCGCCGGCCAGCCGGTGAGGTTGTGGTTCTGGGCGTAGCCGACCCCGCGCTGCAGCGCCGGATCGAAACTGGTGCCGTGCGCCGGCGCGACGTAGGGCGCCACCGGCGACAGCACCGCGTCGTAGCCCTGCAGGAAGGCGAGCTGCGCGTTGCGGAACGCGTCCCAGCGGGCGAACGCCGCCAGCGCCTCGGTGATGCCGGCCATGGCCGGCGCCGCGCGCGTGCCGAGCGACTGCTCGAACAGCGGCGAGATCCGCTCGGTCCCGATCGAGCGCAGGAAGGCGCGGGTGCCGGCGCCCCCGTCGCCGCGGGTCATGTCGAAGTAGACCGCCGCCGCCGTCTCGGCCTCCGGCAGGCGGCGCTCCTCGACCGTCAGGCCGGCCTCCGCGAACGCCCTCGCCGCCGCGCGCACGGCCGCCGCGATCTCCGGCGTCGGGGCCGAGGCGCCGTCGTCGTCGAAGAAGGCGAGCTTCAGCCCGCGCAGGCCGACGGCGTCCGGATCGCGCAACGGCATGTCGACGATGGTGTAGTCGCGAAAATCCGGCCCGGCGACGATGGGCAGCGCGAGGGCGAGGTCGTCGACGCGGCGGGCGATCAGGCTGACGTGGAACACGCTGTTGCGGGCACCCATCGGCCGGGGAAACTGCCCGGTGCGCGGGATGCGGCCCGAGGTCGGCTTGAGCGCGGCCAGCCCGCAATAATGCGCCGGCACGCGGATGCTGCCGCCGGCATCGGTGCCGAGGCCGAGGGGCGAGCCGCCGGCCGCGACGATCGCCGCCTCGCCGCCGCTGCTGCCGCCCGGCGTGCGGGCGAGGTCGTAGGGGTTGTTGGTGCGGCCGTAGACGAGGTTGCCGGTCTCCAGCGCGCCGGCGAGCTCCGGCACGTTGGTCTTGCCGAGCACGATCGCGCCGGCCGCGCGAAGGCGGGCCACCGCAGTCGCGTCGGCCTTCGGCACGTAGGCGGCCCGACCCAGCGTGCCGCCGGTGCAGACCACGCCCGCGGTCTCCAGTGTGTCCTTGATCGTCACCGGGACGCCGTGCAGCGGTTTCGGCGCCTCGCCCCGCGCCAGGGCGGCGTCGGCGGCCGCCGCCTCGCGCCGCGCGGAGTCGGCGGTGAGCTGCACGACGGCGTTGAGCTGCGGGTTGACCGCGGCGATGCGGGCCAGATGCGCCTCGACCACCTCCGCGGCGGTGACGCGCCGGGTGCGGATCGCCTCGGCCAGCGCGCTCGCGGAGGCGGCGGTGAGCGCGTTCGTGCCGCCCGCCCGGGCGGGCGATGCCGCGAGGGCCGCAGCCGTCGCGATTCCGCCGAGCAGGGCGCGTCGGTCGATGGTGGAGGTGTCGTGCACGGGCGTCATCCGCTGGGGTGTGGGGGACGAGGCATCTTCCGTGCCGACGAGCCGGGAAACACGCGGCGCGCCGGTCAGTACCCCTTCTTCACCTGCGCCAGCGCGCCGGTGAGGCCGCGGGCGATGCGGGCGCGCTCGTCGGGCGAGGCGTCGCGGGCGACGACGACGTATTCCCGGCGCGAGACCAGGGTCAGGCGCTGCAACCCGAACTCCTCGTCCTCGACCTGGGTGAGCTTGGTCCAGAGCGGGTTGAAGCGCCATTGGTGGCGCTCGCCGCGGTGGCTGACGCGGGTGAGCAGGATCTCGAGCTGGGAGATCATCACCTCCTCGAAGGAGCGGCCGCGGCGGAAGCTGACCTTGAGCGCGGCGTAGATCGCCAGCATGTCGAGGCCGAAGAAGCCGGCGACCGGCCAGAAGCCCATGCGCCAGCACCAGACCGAGATCACCAGCGAGACCAGGCAGCAGCCCGTCATCACCACCTTGAAGCCGGCGCGGCTCAGGGACTGGGCCGGCCGGATGGTGGCCGAGAACACCGGCCGGTCGATGGTATCGGGATCGAGGCCGTCCGGGTGGACGTGGAGGTTGCCGCTCGCCATGGGGCCAATATAACCCGACGATGCCAGCCAGGAAGCCGCCCGCCGTGAAGAAAGCCGCGATCGGGGGCACGCTCGCCCGACCGATCGTCGCACGCGCCACCCGCGCGCCCGATCCGGTCGGCCCCGAGGCCGTCGTCGCGATCTTCTCGCGCCTGCGGGCGGCCAATCCCGAGCCGCGGGCCGAGCTCACGTTCCTCAACCCCTACACGCTGCTCGTCGCGGTGGTGCTGTCGGCCCAGGCGACCGACGTCGGCGTGAACCGGGCGACCGGGCCGCTCTTCGCGATCGCCGACACCCCGGAGGCGATGCTGGCGCTCGGCGAGGACCGGGTGCGCGACTTCATCCGCACGATCGGGCTGTTCAACACCAAGGCGAAGAACGTGATCGCGCTCTCGCGCATCCTGGTCGAGCAGCACGGCGGGGTGGTTCCGCGCAGCCAAGCGGAGCTGCAGGTGCTGCCCGGCGTCGGCGCCAAGACCGCGAGCGTGGTGCTCAACGTCGCCTTCGGCGAGGCCCGCATCGCGGTCGACACCCACATCTTCCGCGTCGCCAACCGCATCCCGCTGGTGGTCGCCGCCACCACCGACAAGGTCCAGGCCGGGCTGGAGGCGCTGGTGCCCGAGCCCTTCCGCCTCAATGCCCACCACTGGCTGATCCTGTTCGGCCGCTACGTCTGCAAGGCGCGCAAGCCCGACTGCCCGAACTGCCCGATCGCCGACCTGTGCCGCTACCCGGACAAGACGGCGTGAGGGGCGCCCCGGTGTGAGGCCTGCAAGGGGGAAGGCATCCCGTCATCCCGCCCGCCATCCCGGGGCGCCGAAGGCGAGCCCGGGATGACGGGGCGGGGGCGGGAAGCGTGCGCGCGACGGACGAACGCCGCCGTCGACCAAGGCCGAGGAAGGCGCGCCGCGCGTATCCCCCACCCGGCTAACGCGTTGTGCTGCCAGCGCGCTTCGGGTAGTTTGCGGCACGGTCGCCGGGGTTCCCAGCCATGACATGTGCCCGCGGCCCGACCTCTCCCGAGGTCTGAACGCCGCGGAATCCGCGCACGTCTCGTCGCCAAGGAGCCACGGCCCGATGGACTTCCTCAAACCACGGTACACGCCTATGAACCGCCGCCGTCGCATCTACGAGGGCAAGGCGAAGGTCCTCTACGAGGGTCCGGAGCCGGGAACGCTCATCCAGCACTTCAAGGACGACGCGACCGCCTTCAACGCGAAGAAGCACGAGATCATCGACGGCAAGGGCGTGCTGAACAACCGGATCTCGGAGTTCGTCTTCCAGCACCTCAACGACATCGGCGTGCCGACCCATTTCATTCGCCGGCTCAACATGCGCGAGCAGCTGATCCGCGAAGTCGAGATCATCCCGCTCGAGGTGGTGGTGCGCAACGTCGCCGCCGGCTCGCTGGCGACGCGGCTCGGGCTCGAGGAGGGCACCCAGCTGCCGCGCTCGATCATCGAGTTCTACTACAAGAACGACGCGCTCAACGACCCGATGGTGTCGGAGGAGCACATCACCGCGTTCGGCTGGGCGACGCCCCAGGAGATCGACGACATCATGGCGCTGGCGATCCGCGTCAACGACTTCCTGTCGGGCCTGTTCCTCGGCGTCGGCATCCGCCTGGTCGACTTCAAGATCGAGACCGGCCGCCTGTGGGAGGGCGACATGATGCGCATCGTCGTCGCCGACGAGATCTCCCCGGATTCGTGCCGGCTGTGGGACATCAAGTCCGCCGACAAGCTCGACAAGGACCGCTTCCGCAAGGATCTCGGCGGCCTGATCGAGGCCTACACCGAGGTCGCCAAGCGGCTCGGGATCATGTCGGAGAACGAGAAGGTCCAGACCGGCGGACCGCGCCTGGTCCAGTAGGGCCGTCGACGGCGCCCGCGCGCAGCCGGGCGTGGGTCGAGAGATCGGGATCGAAGCCCGGATGATAATGGGGGTCCTGCACCAGCAGCGGCCCCCATCGAATTTTGAATGCCGCGACCTCGCGGGCGTGGCGGCTTTCGGCCTCCGGCGAGCGCCTTCGGCTCGCGCCCTCGCGGTGATGCAGCACCGCGCCTGGCACCATCAGCGTGCGGTGGCCGGCCGCGTTCAGGCGCAGGCACAGGTCGACGTCGTTGAAGTCGACCGCGAAATGCGCGGCGTCGAAGCCGCCGACCGCGTGGAACTTGGCCGCCTCGACCACGAGGCAGGCGGCGGTGACGGCCGAGACCGCATGCGTCGCCCGCAGGCGCATGCCGTCGCCGGGAGCGTCCCCGGGGAAGTGCCGATGCGCATGGGTGGCGAGGCCTCCGGTGCCGAGCACGATGCCGCCGTGCTGGATCCGGCCCTCCCCGTCGAGCAGCTTGGCGCCGACCGCGCCGATCTCGGGCCGCAGCGCCTCGCGCGCCATCCGCCCGAGCCAGTCCGGCCTGAAGGCCTCGACGTCGTTGTTGACGAAGGCGAGCAGCGCGCCCCGCGCCAGCGCGGCGGCCGCGTTGTTCATGCCGGCGAAGTCGAACGGCCCCGGGCAGGCGACGACGCGCACCCCCTCGCCTTCGAGGGCGCGGAAGTAGGCCAGGGTCTCGGGCGCGCGGCTGTCGTTGTCGGCGATCAGGATCTCGAGGCTCGGCCAGTCGGTGCGGGTGCGCAGGCCGTCGAGGCACGCGCGCAGCAGATCGACCCGGTCGCGGGTCGGGACGATGACGCTGACCAGGGGAAGCGGATCGGGCAGCGGATGCAGGGCCGAGACGACGCCGTCGGGTTCGCGCGCGAGCCGGGTCGCGGCCCGACCGGTGCGGTCGAGGTGCCGGCGTAGGCTGGCGAGCCGGGTTTCGAGATGGGCGTCTCGCGGCCCCCGCCTTCCCTCGCCCTGAAGCGGGAGAGGGTGGGCCTCGCGCGAGCGAGGGTCGGGAGCGGGGAGCGCCGTGACCGGATCGGTCGCTCCCCTCTCCCGCTCGCCTTCGGAGGGTCCCCTCCCCCGCAGAGGGGGGAGGGAAGGCGCGCGGTCGGAAGCGAGGTCCGGCCCGATCCGAACCGACACGATCCCCGGCAGGTGCCCGATCGCGTCCGGGCCGAAGCGCTCGACGATGCGCAAGGCGGCGTCGAGGGCCGAGATCTCCGCGTCCCCGCCGGCGATCGCGCAAAGGCTCGTCCGGCGCACGGCGAGCACCGGGCCGAGCCAATCGACGGCCATCAGGTAGTCGGGATCGAAGGCCGGGCGCAGCAGCGGGAACACCGGGCCGCTGGGCGAAGCCTGGACCAGCGCGTCGCCGTAGACTGCGTGCAGGCTCGGATCGGCGGCGAAGGCGGTGGCGAAGGCCCGGCGGGCGCCCGCGACGAGCGCGTGACCCGGTGCCGTGAGCAGGCGGAGGTCGGGATCGTCGGACGGGACGGGCTCGGTCGGAAACCGGTCCAGGATCCCGGGCGGCAGCGCCAGGCGGTGATCGATGCCGACGAGGGCCGCGCATTGCTGGCGCGCGCGCAGGCGCCGGCCGGTGAGGCGGGCCCAGAGGATCGCGAAGGTCCGCCGCGGATGACGCGCCAGGGTGGCGGCGACGGCGCGCGTGCCCGAGCCAGCCATGGCTATTCCAGGTCCTCGCCGAAGGTCGTGAGCGACAGGGCGGGATGATAGAACGGATCGTGCCGGACCACGTCGCGCCAGCGCTCGGTGAAGCGGGCGGCCTCCGCCTCGAACCGGATGCGCTTGGCGCCCACCGACGGGCCGCGGCTCACCGATTCGAGGTGGGCCAGGGTGGCGGCCGGCGTCCACACCGTCTTGCAACCGGCCGCCCCGAGGCGGAGGCAGAAATCCACGTCGTTGAAATCGACCGGGAACGCCTCCGCGTCGAAGCCGCCGACCGCCCGATAGTTTTCCCGTGAAACAGCGAGGCACGCGGCGGTGACGGCCGAGACCTCATGCGCGACCCGCATCTGCCCGAGACGGCCGGGGCTGCCCGCGGGGCGCTTGCGCAGGATGTGCCCGGCCCGCCCGCCGAGCCCGACGACGACGCCGGCATGCTGCAACGTGCCGTTCGCGTAGAGCAGCTTGGCGCCGACCGCGCCGACCTCCGGCCGCAGCGCCTGCCGGACCATCGCGTCGAGCCAATCCGGGTGCAGCACCGCCACGTCGTTGTTGAGCAGCACCACGACGGCGCCGGTCGCGGCCGCCACCCCGGCATTGACCATCGCCGAGAAGTTGAAGGGCGCATCGAACGCGACGATCCGCACCCGCCGATCGCGCCGGAGCGCGTCGTAGTGAGCGAGCACCGCCGGATCGGTCGAGCCGTTGTCGACGATCACGCACTCGATCGCAGGGTAGGCGGTCTCGTGCAGCACGCCGCGGCAGACCCGCTCGATCAGGTCGAGCCGGTCGCGCGACGGGATCACGATGCTGACGCGCGGCGCCGGCTCGGGCAGCGGCCAGAGCAGGTCGACGACGCCGTCGCGGATCGCCGGCTCGGCGGCGTCGGTGCGATGCCGGGCGAGCGCGGCGGCGCGCGGCGCGGCATCCGGCGCGGCCCCGGTGGTCTCGGCGAGGATGCGCGGGAGGTGCGCCACACGGGTCGCGCGGGCGCCGAGCCACAGGTCGAGGGCGAGCGGAAACGCCGCGATCGCCCCGGCCGGGTCTTCGGGAAGGCGCGCGAGCAGGGCCGGCGCGGCGAGCCACGGCCGGCCCTGGTAGCCGGTGGTGCGGGCGAGATCCGGGCTCCAATCCGGTTTCAGCCGGGGCGCGCCGTCGCGCAGCTCGTCGGCGTAGATCAGGTCGGCGGTGCCGATCTCCGCGAAGAGCTGAGCGAGCGCCTCGGGCCTCAGCCGGTCGCCGGCGCGGAGCAGGCAGAGGGGCGCGGTTCCGAGGACATCCCCGAGGCCGCGATCGTCGCGCCAGGCCTCGTGCGCGATGCGAGGGTCGTCGGGCGTGGCCTGCAAGGTGGCGGCGTGCAGGACGATCGCGCGCCAGTCGGGATGGGTCTGCGCGCGCAGGCTCGCGAGCGTCGCGGCGAGGCTTTCGGCATCCGCGTCGGCCAGGACGAGCACGCGGATCATGCCGAACGCCCCCTTCCCTCCCCCGCCTTCGGGGGAGGGCGGGGGGAGGGCGCGGTCCGCCGCCCAATCTGAGAACCGCGCGCGCGGCGTCACCGCGCAGGTCCCGCGGAGGGTGTCGCGATAGCGGCGCTCGTCGCCGCGCAGGCGTTCGTAGAGGGCGGAGACGGCGCGGAGCGGCCGGGTCGCGAGCGCTTGCAGGAACAAGCTCGCCTCGGTGCGGCGGCCGACGCGCTCCAGCACGAAGCCGGGTCCGGCGGCGAGGCGGATCTCGCGAAGGTCGTCCGGGAGCAGGCCGAGCCAGTGGGCGCAGGGCTGCGCGACGCCGGGCAGCACCACGTCCTGCGCGCCCTCGGCGCGGATCAGGCGCAGCATCGGCCGGCGCGGCCGGGCGGTCGGCGGCTCGCGATAGGTCAGGACGACCCAGCCGCCGCGGCCGATCTCCGGCAGCACGAGGCGGCGGTCGAAGACCGGGTCGGCCGCCGGCACGCAGTGGAACGCGGTCGCGCGCCCGAGGTCGAGCCGGGCGGTCAGGCGCGGAACGGGCCGTCTCCCGGCTTGGGCTTCACTGCGCGGCGCCCGCCTCGGCCGGGGCTTCGGAGGGCGCCTCGGACGGGGCCTGGGCCACCGGCGCGCGGCGGCGGGGTTTCGGCTTCGCCGCCGCCGCCTTCGGGGCGCCGCCCAGGCCGACGACGATCTCGTAGTCGGCGCTCACGGCGGCCGGCACGGGGATGTCGTCCTCCACCACCGTGGCGAAGCCCTGGGCCTCGCCCGACCCGACCGAGACCGCGACGCGGCGGGTGCGGGTGCTGACGGTCTTGTCGTCGTGCTTGATCGCGATGGTGAAGGGCACGTCGAACCGGCCGGGCGCGCCGGAGGGACCGAGCAGGACGCGGGCCTCGATGCCGACCTTGACCGTGATCGACCCGTCCGCGCGCCGGGTGCACTCGCGGGCGATGCGCCCGAGGGAGACCTGGCTGCGGATGCCGGCGCCGGTGGCGCCGGCCGGGTTGGTGAGCGCGGCGCCGCCGTCCGGCACGTCGACGGTCGGGCAGTTGGGCGCCTCGAGCTCCTTGGGCTGCGACGGCGGCACGGTGGTGCCGCCGTACTTGAGCAGGTTGGAGAAGATGTTGCCCTCCTCGGCGCCCGCGGGCGCCGCGCCGAGCGCGAGGGCGAGCCCGCAGAGGGCCGTTCGCCCGATCCCCAAAGCCCCGATCATGCCGCGCCTCCCGATGGTCACTTCAGGCTGTCGAACCCGGCCGCGAAGCCCTTCATCGACAGCGGGATGCCGACGCCCTCTTCCGGCGTCTGGAACACGATGAAGGTCGCCTGCGTGCCGGCCTTGAACTGGCGCACGAGGCCCTCGTCCATCACCACCTCGGCGACGCAGCCGGTGGTGAGGCAGCGCACGAAGCCGGCGCGGCCGACGTCGGTCTGGTCGATCTTCAGACCGAGGCCCGACGGCAGCAGCACGCCGAGCGGCGCGACCACGCGCAGCAGGTAGCCGCGGTTGTCGGCGGTCTTCAGCACGATGACCACCAGGGTGAGGTTCGGGCGGTCCTCGGCGGCGAGATACTGCACCATGGCGCATTGCTCGGCCTTGGCGCCGGCCGGGGTCTCGCAGCGCAGCTGCCAGTCCTCGAAGGTCTTGCGCACCATGCCCTGCGCCTGCGCCGCGCCGCCGAGGCCGCCCAGCAGGCCGCCGGCGAGGGCCACGGTTGCCAGCGCCGACGACAGGCGCCTGACACGGTCGAAACTCCTGTGCAGCCGCACCGACGATCCCTTCACGAGCGCGCCCCCGAGCCCGTTGCGGGCGGGAGGCCTTGCCGAAAACCCGGGTGTTCCGACCATGCGGGGCCCGGCGCTGTCAAGCGAGCCGCGCCGGCGCGCGCGGCAAACGCGCGGGCCTCAGCGCCGCCTCGTCCCGCCCGGGCCCGAAACGCGGCGGCCGGACACCGTGCGGACCGAATGTTGCCACAATGCGCTATCGCCGGGACGCGCCGCGACCTAGATATCGCAGCGATGCATCATCACACGAGAGCCGGCGCCATGCGTGTCCTCGCCCTGACGGTCCTGCTGCTCGGCGCCACCGGCGTCGCGGCGACGGCCGAGCCGCTTCCGATCGGCGAGACGACCTACGTCGAGCGCTCGCTCAACCGCAGCGGCCTGCTCACGGTCGAGCATCCGCCGGTGGAGGTGAACCCCTACGGCCGCCGCAACGGCAACGCCGCCATCGCCGGCTTCTGCCGCGAGGGCGGGCTGATCCGTCGCCGCGACGAATTCGGCAACCCGATCGTCGTGCGCCAGCGCGAGCTCTGCGACAGCGTTGCCCCGCGCACCCTCGATCCCGGCGAGGTCGACCCCCGCCCGGCCTGGCCGGCGGAACGGGTCTCGCGCGAGCGGGTGCTGCGCGCGAAGGGGTGAGATTCGCGAAGCCGCACCGTTCGCCCACGCGGTTTCACGCTCCTTCCCGTCATTCCGGGGCGCCGAAGGCGAGCCCGGGATCCAGAACCGCAGGTCGTGTTCCCGTATGCGCCGTCGCGGTTCTGGATTCCGGGCTCCGCTGCGCGGCCCCGGGATGACGGGGAGGGACCGGTGGAATGGCGCGTCCTCGGTCCGCGATCCGCACCCTCACCCGTAGCGATGCAGCGCCGTGCCGTTGCGCTTGAGCCAGGCCTCGGCCGCGTCGACCTCGGGGCAGAGCTGGCCGAGCAGCGTCCAGAACCGGGCCGAATGGTTCATCTCGCGCAGGTGCGCCATCTCGTGGGCGACGAGGTAGTCGAGCACGACGGGCGGCGCGAGGATCAGGCGCCAGGAGAAGTTCAAGGCGCCGCCGGCGGTGCACGAGCCCCAGCGGCTGCGCGTGTCGCGCACCGTGATCCGCACCGGGCCCTGGCCGAGCTTGGCCGTGTAGTGCGCCACCGCACGCGCGAGGTCGCGGCGCACCTCCCCGTCGAGGAAGGCCTGCACCCGGCGGGCGACGTGCTCGGGCCCGCAGGAGACCGACAGCACCGGCTCGGCCGCGTCGGCCTCGATCCGGGTGATGCCGCTCCGCGAGCCCCGCCGCACGATCCGGTGCGGCACGCCGCGCAGGGGCACCATCGCGCCCTCCGCGAACGGCACCCGCTCGGGCACGCGGGCGAGGCGCGCGGCGATCCAGCCGCCGTGGCTCACGGCGAAGCGCTGGGCGGTGCTGATCGCGCTGCGGGCCGGCAGGGTGATCACCACCTCGCCGGTGGCGGCCGAGACCCGCAGCGTCAGGCGCCGCGCGGTCGGGCGCCGACGCACCGCGACGCGGTAGGTCTCGCCGTCGTGCACGATATCGAGATGGTCGGGATCGGGGCGTCGCAGCAGCGCGAAGGGCATGGTGCCAGTCTAGCTGCGTGGCCGCCGCCCCTCCAGGGCGGCGACGCCAGATTCCGGCGCGTTTTCGCCCCGTCGGAAGCGCCGCTCAGCTCGCGAGCTGAATCGGCGCCGCGGCGTCGGCCGGAAGCCCCTGCATCGCGCGCACGAAGGCGGCGATCCGCGGGGCGATGATCGTGCGGTAGCGCGAGCCGTTGAACACGCCGTAATGCCCGACGCCCGGCTGCAGGTGGTAGGCCTTGCGCTCCTGGGGCAGGTTCGGCGTCAGGTCGAGGGCTGCGAGCGTCTGGCCGACGCCGGAGATGTCGTCGTTCTCGCCCTCGACCGCGAGGATCGCGCAGCGGCGGATCGCCGTCAGGTCGACCGGCACGCTGCGGTGGCGCATCGTGCCCTTGGGCAGGTCGTGGTTCACGAACACCGTCTCGACGGTCTGGAGGTAGAACTCGGCCGTCAGATCCATCACCGCCAGGTACTCGTCGTAGAACTCGCGGTGCTTCTCCGCCGAATCGCCGTCGCCCTTCACGAGATGGTCGAACATGTCGGAATGGGCCGTCACGTGCCGGTCGAGGTTCATCGCCATGAATCCCGAGAGCTGCAGGAAGCCCGGATAGACCGCCCGCCACGCGCCCGGATGGATCGGCGGCACGTAGGAGATCGTGTTGGTCTCGAACCAGGCCTGCCCGCGCTCCTGCGCCATGCAGTTCACGGCGGTGGGCGAGCGGCGGGTGTCGATCGGCCCGCCCATCAGGGTCATCGAGACCGGCACGCCGGGATCGCCCGCGGCCTCCATCACCGCGATCGCCGCCAGCACCGGCACCGCCGGCTGGCACACGGCCATCACGTGCAGGTCCGGCCCGAGCGCGGCGAAGATCGCCTTGCAATAGTCGATGTAGCTGTCGAGATCGAACCGGCCGGCGAGCAGCGGCACCATGCGCGCATCCGACCAGTCGGTGACGAAGACGTCGTGGTTCGGCAGCATCGCCTCGACGGTGCCGCGCAGCAGCGTCGCGTAGTGGCCCGACATCGGCGCGACCACGAGGAGCTTCGGCTGCGGGCTGGCCGGCGGGGTCGCGAAGGCGCGCTCGAACGCGATCACCCGGCAGAACGGCCGCTCCCACACGATCCGCTCGGTCACCGGCACGGCGACGCCGTCGACGACGGTCTCGGACAGCCCGAAGGCCGGCTTGCCGTAGCGGCGGGTGGCCCGCTCGAACATCTCGCAGCCGGCGGCCATCGAGCGGGCGTAGGGCGAGTAGGCGAGCGGGTTGGCCGGGTTCTGCAGGCCGAACCGCGCCATGTCGGCGGCCATGCGCGCCGGCGCCATCAGGAACCGCATGCCCTCGAAGGCGGTGTAGGCGAGATCCATCCGGGCCATCGAACGCTCCTTCGCCCGGACGCGGCCGTCGGGCGTCGCAGGCAACCACCTTACCCGGGCGATGGTTCCGGTGAAGGCCCGTCGCGCGGACGTGATGCGATGGTCCTCGGCTCGTTACGCGACACGGCGTGGTCGAGGCGCGGGTCCCCTCTCCCGGACGGGAGAGGGGCGGGGCGGTGCTTCCCGGCCCCCCGAACGACCTACGCGTTGTCGCCGCGGATCGCGGCGATGACCGCGTCGGTGACCTGGCGCGTGGTGGCGGTGCCGCCGAGGTCCGGCGTGTGCAGGCTCGGGTCGGCGGTGACGCGCTCGACCGCGCGCATCAGCCGGTCGGCCGCCGGCGCCTCGCCGAGATGCTCCAGCATCTGGCACGCGGTCCAGAAGGTGGCGATCGGGTTGGCGATGCCCTTGCCCGTGATGTCGAAGGCCGAGCCGTGGATCGGCTCGAACATCGACGGGTAGGTGCGCTCCGGGTTGATGTTGGCGGTCGGCGCGATGCCGAGCGAGCCGGCGAGCGCCGCGGCGAGGTCCGAGAGGATGTCGGCGTGGAGGTTGGTCGCGACGATGGTGTCGAGGGTCTGCGGCTTCATCGTCATGCGCATGGTCATGGCGTCGACCAGCATCTTGTCCCAGGTCACGTCGGGAAAGTCCCGGGCGACCTCCGCCGCGATCTCGTCCCACATCACCATGGCGTGGCGCTGGGCGTTCGACTTCGTCACCACGGTCAGGAGCTTGCGCGGGCGCGACTGCGCGAGCTTGAAGGCGTAGCGGATGATCCGGTCGACCCCGGAGCGGGTCATCATCGAGACGTCGGTGGCGACCTCGTTCGGATGGCCCTGGTGCACGCGCCCGCCGACGCCCGCATACTCGCCTTCCGAGTTCTCGCGCACGATCACCCAGTCGAGCTCCGGCCCCGACACGTGGCGCAGCGGCGAGGTGATGCCGGGCAGGATCCGGGTCGGGCGGACGTTGGCGTACTGGTCGAAGGGCTGGCAGATTGCGAGCCTGAGGCCCCAGAGCGTGATGTGGTCGGGCACGTCGGGCGCGCCGACGGCGCCGAAGAAGATCGCGTCGTGGTGGCGGATCTGGTCGCGCCCGTCGGCGGGCATCATCACGCCGTGGCGCTTGTAGTAGTCCGAGCCCCAGTCGAAGTGGTCGAACCGGAAATCGAAGCTGCCGGCCTTCTCGGCGAGCGCGTCGAGCACCTCGATGCCGGCGGCGATGACTTCGATGCCGATGCCGTCGGCGGGAATGGCGGCGATTCTGTAGGTGGTCATGACGGGTCTCCGTGGGATGCGGTGCGCGGATCGAGCGGGGTTCTAGCGCGCGGTGGCGCCGGCCGGCTCGGCCCGCCGCCCGGAACGGGCGACGACGAGCGTGAGGACGGCCGAGAGGACGAGGAGCGCCGCCACGAAGACCAGGCCGCCGGTGAAGCTGCCGGTGCGGTCCTTGATCCAGCCGATCGCCCAGGGGCCGACGAAGCCGCCGAGGTTGCCGATCGCGTTGATCGTGGCGATGCCCACCGCCGCGGCCGAGCCGGACAGGAACATCGTCGGCATCGCCCAGAGCGGGGGCTTGGCCGAGCTGATGCCGACGTTGACGAGGCTCAGGGCCGCGACGACCGCCAGCGTCGAGGCGGCGCCGCCGGCCAGCATCAGGCCGGCCGCCGCGACGAGGCAGGCGACGACCACGTGCCAGGTGCGCTCGCCGGTCCGGTCGGAATGGCGCGCCCACAGAATCATCGCGACCACCGCGATCGTCGGCGGCACGGCATTGAGGAAGCCGACCGCCAGCGTCGACAGGCCGAAGCTCCTGATGATCTGCGGCGCCCAGATGCCGAGCGTGTAGAGGCCGGCGGAGGTGCCGAGATAGATCAGCGCGAGCGCCAGCACGCGGATGTCGGTGATCCCGGCCATGAGGCCGTGCTTGGCGTGCACCCGCTTGCCGGCGCGCTCGGCGTCCATCTCCGCGACGAGCCAGGCGCGCTGGTCGTCGGCGAGCCACGTCGCCTTCTCGGGCCGGTCGGTGAGGTAGAACAGCACGACGACCCCGAGGATCACGGCCGGCACCGCCTCGACGATGAACATCCACTGCCAGCCGTGCAGGCCGAGGAGGCCCTCCATCTCCAAGAGCGCGCTGGAGAGCGGCGAGCCGAGCAGCACCGAGATCGGCGCCGCCGCCATGAACAGCGAGACCACCGCCGCGCGGTAGCGGGCCGGGAACCAGTAGGTCAGGTAGAGGATGATGCCGGGAAAGAACCCGGCTTCCGCCGCGCCGAGCAGGAAGCGCAGCACGTAGAAGCTGGTCTCGCCTTGGATGAAGGCGAAGGCGCCCGACAGCATCCCCCAGGTGATCATCACCCGGGCGATCCACAGGCGCGCGCCGACCTTGTCGAGGATGTAGTTCGAGGGCACCTCGAACAGGAAGTACCCGAAGAAGAACACCCCGGCGCCGAAGCCGAACACCGCCGAGGTGAAGCCGAGGTCCTTGTTCATCGTCAGGGCGGCGAAGCCGATGTTCACCCGGTCGATGAAGGCGACGAAGTACAGCAGGCAGATAAACGGCACCAGGCGCCACGCGACCCGGCGCATGGTCGCCTGCTCGAGCGAGCGGTCCATCGTGTCCTCCTCGGATGGGCTCCGGCGATCGAGTCGGTCTTCAGTGCCAACTTCCATGCAAGATGGCATGTGGTAAGATATTGCAGGCGGCCGCGTCAAGCCTGCATTGCAGCCTCCATGGAAGCTGATAGGCCTGCGCCGCGGTGGGAGGTCGTGATGGTTCGGGTGCGTGCGGAGAAGGCCGAGGAGGGCGACCGGCGTCCCTCCCTCGTCGACGACGCCTATGCGGCGATGAAGGAGGAGATCCGCGAATCGCGGTTTCCGCCCGGGTACCAGGCCTCCGAGCAGGAGATCGCGCTGCGCCTCGGCATGAGCCGGACGCCGGTCCACGAGGCCGCCATCCGCCTGCAGGAGGACGGCCTCGTCCGGATCCTGTCGCGCAAGGGCATCGTCATCTGCGCGCTGGCGCCGGCCGACATGCGCGAGATCTACGACGTGGTGATCGCGGTCGAGGGGCGGGCGGCGGCGCTGATCGCGGGCCTGCCGGAAGCGGAGCGCGAGGCGGCGGCGGCGCGGCTCGCCGCCGCCACCACCGCGATGGCCGAGGCCCGGGCGGCGGGCGACCACGCGGCCTGGGGCCATGCCGACGAGGATTTCCACCGCACCCTGGTCGAGCGCGCCGGCAATGGCCGCATGATCCGGATCAACCAGACGATCAACGACCAGTCGCACCGCGCCCGCATGCTGACGCTCAAGCTGCGCCGGGAGCTCGGAGCCTCGGTCGCCGAGCACGAGCGGATCGTCGCGGCGATCCGCCTCGGCGACGCCGCCGCGGCCCAGGAGCGCGCGCAGAGCCACCGCCTGCGCGCCCGCGACGAGCTGCTTCCGCTGCTCGAGAGCTTCGGGCTGAAGCACCTCTGACCCGAATGCGGCCGTGTCCCGGCGCCGTTCGGTCCCGCCGGGGACGGAGGCGGCGGTGGACGCCCGGTCTCACGCCGTCCTTCGCGCCACCGCCGGCCCCTCGTTTCGGCGCGGAAACGATGAGATCGGGACGCGTTGCTGTGCGTTAAGCGCTTTTTTACGGTCTTCGGAAAATCGAACCGAGCAATGACGCCTCATGGACGGTCGTTCGCGCGGAACAACTTCACGTTAAATATTGCGGTTCTATACATGCACCGTGGATTGCAGGCTCGGTGATCTCGGGCCTGGGTTGCGTGTGGAGATGTCGGATGCGTCGGGCCGTGTCGCGCGCGAGACCAGCGCTGGCTCGAAACCAGAGCGGCAACGTCGTCGTGATCTTCGCCCTGAGCCTGCCGTTGCTGCTCGGCGCCGGCGGGCTCGCGATCGACTACGGCAATGCCGTCCGCATCCGCGCCGTCGCGGCCAGCGTCGCGGACGCGACCGCGCTCCTCGTCGCCAACGCCGATACGGTCGCGGCGGCGGCCGAGGGTTTCCGCCTCGCCAACGCCCAGCTCACGTCCCGCCTCGGCACGGCCAATGCGGCGAACGGCTATCAGATCAACGGCACCTGGATCGACGGCGCGAACTATCGCGTGACCATCTCGACGACGCTTCGGACGAGCCTGCTGCACCTGCTGCCCGGCATGCCGCGCCAGATCACCGTCGCGACCGCGACCACGGTCAACCGCGTCGCCCCCGTCTACGAGACGGCTCCGCCGACGGTGAGCCAGCTGTCTCCCGATGCCGCCGACTACAATCGGATCTACATCTACTGCTATTCGTCCGACCCGGCCCGGCAGGCCTCCGCCGACAAGGGCCGCACGATCCCGGTGCCGATCGCCGACAACGCGACGCCGCCGTCGGACTATTCCAAGTACAAGGCCCCGACCTGCGGCGCCAACGAGGCGCCGTCCTACATGCTGCGGAACGTCCGGAACGGGCGCAGCAACAAGTCCGCCTGGGACGACCCCAATCAAGAGGTGTATCAATACTACACCGATACGATGATCGACACCGGACTGCGCGTTCAGACGATGGGCATGAAGGGCTATCGCGTCAATTCCAACGGCAGCATGACCACGGTCAACATGGTCTCGAACCCGATCCTCGAGACGATCGTCTGCGACAACCTGAGCCAATGCCGGAACAAGTCCAACGGCGGCATCCTGCCGAACAACAACACCACCCATACGCCGGCGACCTCCACCGCGAGCTGCAGCGAAGGGAAGTACATGTATTACGGGTGGGAGGATCGGCCGCCGAGCGCGGGAAGCGATCGCGACTACGACGACATCCGCATCGTCGTCTCCTGCCCAACCACGACGAAAGTCTCCGACAAGAAGCTCCGGATCGTGGAATAGGCGTTGTGTTCATGAACGCCCGCCCGACCCGTGAACCCCCTCCCCTGAGCCCGGGAATTGTCGTCGATCCGATCCGCCATCCTCGTCATCGGCAGCGGAAGACCGGCCCGGCCCTGCGTCGCTTCCCGGCGGCGCGCGATGGAGCCAGCGCCGTCGAGTTCGCGCTGGTCGCGATGCCGTTCATCGCCCTGCTGGCCATGGTCCTGCAAACGGCCCTGCTGATCTGGGCCTCGCGCGATCTTGACGATGCGCTGCAACGCGCCGGGCGGACGATCTACACGGGAGAATTCCAGACCTCGAACGCGGGTCAGAGCGACGCCGGCACCCTGCTCGCCGCCATGAAGACCGCGATCTGCGGCACCACCGCATCGCGCGTCGTCACCGTGTTCGATTGCGACACCCTGAAGCTCGACGTGGCCTTGGGCAGCTCGTTCGCCGGCAGCACGATCCCGACCCCGTTGGACACAAAGACGCGCGACTGGTCCAAGGGCTTCGGCTCGAACTATGCGTGCGCGCAGCCCGGATCGATCGTCGTCGTCACCGCGGCCGTCAAGCAACGCGTCGCGTTCGGCTTCCTCTACGCGAGCCTGCCGAGCTTCGGCGACGGCTCGCGCCTGCTTCAATCCACGGCGGTGTTTCGAACCGAACCCTATGACACGTCTTCCAGCAAGAGCTGCTAGGCCGAGGAACCGGGCGATGCTGCGGACGGCCGATCGGCCGGCATCGTCCTCCGCCTTCGGATCCGATGCCCGCGGCGTCTCGGCGATCGAGTTCGCGCTCGTTCTTCCGATCCTGCTGACGATCTCGCTCGGCATCTCGGAATTCGCGCGTGCGATCGACCATTACCGGAAGGTCACGCTCCTGGCGCGGACGGTCGCGGATCTCACCGCGCAGGGCGACGCCGCGACACCGATGGCGACCGCCACGATGACCGACATACTGGCCTCGGCCAAGCTCGTCCTCACGCCCTATGCCAGCGGCTCGGCCAGCATCGTGGTCAGCGCGCTCGGCGTGTACGCCGACGGCGGCGGCCAGCGTCCCAAGGTCTGCTCCAGCTACGCCACGAGCAACGGCACGGCCCGCGGGCTCGGGACGGCGGCCGACCTCACCGTTCCCGACGGCTTCCAGATCGGCGGCATGCGCTACGTGCTGGCCGAGGTGAGCGTTCCCTACGCGCCGCTGCTCGGCAGCAACCTGATCCGCTTCGTCGGCGGGGCCAACAACCAGTTCACGTTCAAGGCCAACGTGCCCTGGCCGGTCCGCGGCGGCCAGCCCGCCAAGTCGACCTACAACGAGGTCGTCATGCCCGGCGGCAAAGCCTGCACCTGACGAGGCTTGCACCTGAGCGCGCCTCGCCGATCTGCAAGGCGCGCGACAGCCGGCCCTTCGCGCGGGCGGGACCGCGCCGTCAGGCCCGGCCCATGCTGACCGAGAGCATCGCCGGGTCGATGCCGTTGCCGCGCAGCGCCCGGTCGTACTTTCCGGCGAGGTCGGCGTGGAAGATCAGGTCCGGGTCGGCCGGGCAGTTGAGCCAGCCGTTGGCCATGATCTCGCTCTCGAGCTGGCCCGCCTGCCAGCCGGCATAGCCGAGCGCCAGCACGGCGCTGGCCGGCCCGTCCCCCGCCGCGATCGCGCGCAGGATCTCGACGGTGGCGGTGAGGCAGATGCCGTCGTCGATGATCAGCGTCGACTGGTCGATGTGGAAGTCGTCGGTGTGGAGCACGAAGCCGCGCTTGCCCTCGACCGGGCCGCCCATCAGCACCGGCATGTGGCCGACCCGCTCGCGCAGGCGGATCGCGTCGGCCTCGCCCGCCACGTCGAGCTGCACCAGGAGGTCGGGCATCGACAGGTCGGTCACCGGCTTGTTGACGATGATGCCCATCGCGCCGTCGGCGGAGTGCGCGCAGACGTAGATGACGGAGCGGGCGAAGCGCGCATCCGTCATCCCCGGCATCGCCACGAGGAACTGGCCGTCGAGGTAGGCGGGATCGCCGGAATCGGGCATCGGTATCGAAGGCCTGGGCATCCGCGCATGCTACGCTCCGCCCCCCCGATGTCCAGCGGACAAAACGCCGTGCGGGTGTCGCCGGTCACGCGGGCGGGTCGCGCTCCGGCGTCGCCCGGTCCGGCAGCGCTCCCCGCCCTTGGGCGGTCGCCGGCGCCGAAGCGAGCACATGAGCGAGCACGCGCGCGCGCAGCAGCGGGTCGTCGATCCCCTGCCACAGGCGAAGCAGCTCCGCCGTGTCGCCGAGCGGGCCGCCGAGCGGGCAGGCGCGCGGGTCGTCGAAGGCGGAGACCGGGATCGCGAGGGACCGGGCGATCTCCGCCAGCCTGGCGGCCGCTCGGCCGGAACCTGCTACGGATTCGGAACCCATGCGCATCACCGATCGAATGATCGGAAATCAGTTTTACAGTCGGCCATGCGGTCAGCGTAACCGATCTACGTCCGACAAAAACTATCGGATGATGGCACGACAGCTCGATGTTTTCGGGCCGCGCGTCAAACCCGTATCGAGGACGGATGAATTCGCATCGCGATCTCGCGACGACGGTCGATGCCTGCATCGCGGCGCAGGCGGCGGTCGAGGCGGCGGGGACGCCGGAGATGCGGACCCTCGTCCGCATCCTCCTGTTCCGGCCCAGCCGGGAGCTGGCGCGCCTGGAGCGCGCGCGGGCGAAGGCGGTGCGCCGAGGCGCGCGGCCCGAACCGGCGACCGCATCCCGATCCCGCGGCGCCATCCCTGCGATCACCCTGGCGATCGCCCTTGCGCGCGCCGCCTCGCTCGACAGCCCCCGCGGGCCGCGCTACGTCACCGCCGATCCGAAGCGGCGCGATGCCGCGATGCGCGAGGAACGGTCCAACATGACGATTCAGGTCGGCGATCACCTGCCCCAGGCCACCTTCCGCATCACCGGCCCCGAGGGCCCCCTCGCCAAGACCACGGACGACGTGTTCAAGGGCCGCCGCGTCGTGCTGATCGGCGTGCCGGGCGCCTTCACCCCGAGCTGCCACCGCAACCACCTGCCGGGCTTCGTCAACAACAAGGACGCGATCCTCGCGCGCGGCGTCGACGCCATCGCGGTCACCTCGGTCAACGACGTGTTCGTGCTCGACGCGTGGTCGAAGGCCAGCGGCGCGGAAGGGCTCGAGTTCCTCGCCGACGGCAACGGCGACTTCGCCAAGGGCCTCGGCCTGGAGATGGACGGCAGCGGCTTCGGCCTCGGCATCCGCTCCAAGCGCTACGCGATGCTGGTCGAGGACGGCGTGGTGCGCGTCCTCAACGTCGAGGAATCGCCCTCGAAGGCCGAGACCTCGAGCGCCGAGGCGCTGCTCAAGGTGATCTGATCCCGGCGGGGACGCCCTTGGGAGGGCGCGCCGGCCGAGGCCGGACATGCGCCCTCGAATGGCCACCTTCCCGTTGCGAATTGCGGCCCGATCAACCTCAGGGGCCGCATGTCCTTCCTGCACGAACTGCCGATCGCCGACCTGATCGCGTCCTACGGCTACGTCGCGATCTTCGTCATCATCACCCTGGAGAGCGCCGGCGTGCCGATGCCGGGCGAGACCGTGCTGATCTCCTCGGCCGTCTATGCCGGCAGCACCGGCAACCTCAACATCGCGCTGATCATCGCCGCCGCGGCCGCCGCCGCGATCATCGGCGACAACCTCGGCTACTGGGTCGGCCGGCGCTGGGGCATGCCGCTGCTGCTGCGCTACGGCCGCATGATCGCCCTCGACCACGGCCGGCTCAAGCTCGGGCAGTACCTGTTCCGCGAGCACGGCGGGAAGATCGTGTTCTTCGGCCGCTTCACCGCGATGCTGCGCGCCTACGCGGCACTGCTCGCCGGGGTGAACCGGCTCGATGCCCGCCGCTTCATGCTGTTCAACGGGCTCGGCGGCCTCGCCTGGGCGACCAGCATGGGGCTGGGCTCCTACTATTGCGGCCGCTCGATCGAGCAGATCGCCGGCCCCGTCGGGCTGGCGCTGCTGGCCCTGGTGATCTTCGGCGGCCTGGCCCTGTGGCTGTTCGTGCGCCGCCACGAGACGCGGCTGCTCGCCGAAGCCGAGCGCGCGATCCCCGGCCCGCTCGCCTGAGCGGCGCGGGTCCTCCCCCCTCAGCGGCGGGTCTTGAACGGCGCCATCGCGGCCACCGCCAGCGCGTCGACGCGGTTGTTCAGCGGGTCGCTGGCGTGGCCCTTGACCCAGTGCCACTCGACCGTGTGGCGGGTGCGCGCCGCGTCGATGCGGCGCCACAGGTCCTCGTTCTTCACCGGCTTCTTGTCGGCGGTGCGCCAGCCCCGCGCCTTCCAGCCGTGGATCCAGCTGGTGACGCCCTGGCGCAGGTACTGCAAGTCGGTGAACACGTCGACGCGGCAGGGGCGCTTGAGCGTCTCCAGCGCCTCGATCGCGGCGAGCAGCTCCATGCGGTTGTTGGTGGTGTGCGCCTCGCCCCCCGAGATCTCGCGGCGCGTGTCGCCGTAGATCAGGATCGCGCCCCAGCCGCCGGGGCCGGGATTCCCCGAGCAGGCCCCGTCCGTGTAGATCTTGACCCGGGTGGGGGCCGCGTCGGTCGCCGCCTCGCTCATCGCGACCATCCGTAGGCCGAGGCGTCCGCGGCCTGCCGGTGGAAGCTCAGGCGGCGGTCGTACTCGCGCGGGTCCTTCGGCTGCACCAGGGCGCCGGGCGGCACGTTCAGCCAGTCGACCAGCCGCGTCAGCATGAACCGCAGCGCCGCGCCGCGGCACAGGATCGGCAGGGCCTCGATCTCGGCGGCCTCCAGCGGGCGCACCGCCTCGTAGCCGGCGATCAGCGCCGCGCCCATGTCGCGGTGGTAGGTGCCCTCAGGAGAGAAGCACCACGCGTTGAGGCAGATCGCGAGGTCGTAGGCGAAGGCGTCGGTGCAGGCGAAGTAGAAGTCGATCAGCCCCGACAATCCGTCGCCGATGAAGAACACGTTGTCGGTGAAGAGATCCGCGTGGATCACCCCGCCGGGCAGGTTCGCCGGCCAGCGCGCCTCGAGCAGGGCGAGGTCGTCGCGGGTGCGCGCGGCGAGCCCGGGCGCGACGCCGTCGGCCTGGCGCTCGGCCTGGTCGAACAGCCCCCGCCAGGCGCCGACCGAGAGGCTGTTGTCGCGACGCATGCCGAAATCGGCGCCCGCCGCATGGAGCCGGGCCAGGGCGCGTCCGAGCTCGGCACAGTGATGCGCGGTCGGCGCCTTCACCGAGACCCCGTCGAGGAAGCTGACGATCGCCGCCGGGCGGTCGCACAGGGTGCCGAGCGCCGTGCCGTCGCGGTTGCGGATCGGCTGCGGGCAGGCCAGCCCGCGGCTCGCCAGGTGCTCCATCAGGCCGATGAAGAACGGCAGGTCGCCGGCCCGCACCCGCTTCTCGTACAGGGTGAGGATGTAGGCGCCGCCGGTGGTGTGCAGGAAGAAGTTGGTGTTCTCGACCCCTTCCGCGATGCCCTTGTAGGAGAGCAGCCCGCCGATCTCGTAATCGGCGAGGAAGTCGGTCAAAGCCGCGTCGGATACCTCGGTGTAGACGGCCACGGCGCTTCTTTTCTACGGATCTTCAGATCAATCGGCACGCGACGATGTTCCCCGCCGGCCCGAGCCGGCGAGACGGGCGGGCGATGGCACCCGCCGCCCAAAGTCGCAGAGAACCTACTCGGCGGCTTCGCTGCGCAGCTCGCGCGGCAGCGGGAAGACCATGTCCTCGACCACGGTCTGCACCGTGTCGACCGTCACCGTGTAGCGGGCGGCGAAGGCGTCGATGATCTCCTCGACCAGCACCTCGGGTGCCGAGGCGCCGGCGGTGAGGCCGAGCTTGGTGATGCCCTCGAAGGCGGGCCAGTCGATCTCCTCGGCGCGGAGCACGAGGCGGGTGATCGGGCAGCCGACGCGCTCGGCGACCTCGCGCAGGCGCTGCGAGTTCGAGGAGTTCGAGGAGCCGACGACGATCAGCGCGTCGACCAGCGGCGCGATCTGCTTCACCGCCTCCTGACGGTTGGTGGTGGCGTAGCAGATGTCGTCCTTGTGCGGCCCGGTGATGGTCGGGAACTTCGCCTTCAGGGCCGCGACGATGTGCAGGGTGTCGTCGACCGACAGCGTCGTCTGGGTGACCCAGGCGAGGTTGTTCGGGTTCTCGGGCTCGAGCGCGGCGATCTGCTCGAGGTCCTCGACCAGGGTGATCGAGCCCTTGGGCAGCTGGCCCATGGTGCCGACGACCTCCGGGTGGCCGGAATGGCCGACGAGGAGCACGTGGCGGCCGCGCTTGTGGTGGATCTCGGCCTCGCGGTGGACCTTGGTCACCAGCGGGCAGGTGGCGTCGATGGTGATCAGGCCGCGGGTGTCGGCGTTGGCCGGCACGGTCTTGGCCACGCCGTGGGCGGAGAAGATCACCGGCGCCTCGCCGTCGGGGACCTCGTCGAGCTCGCGCACGAACACCGCGCCTTTGCGCTTCAGGCTCTCGACCACGTACTTGTTGTGCACGATCTCGTGGCGGACGTAGACCGGCGGCCCGTAGATCGCGAGCGCGCGCTCGACCACGTCGATCGCCCGCACCACGCCGGCGCAGAAGCCGCGGGGGGCCGCGAGCAGGATCTCCAGCGGCGGCTTTGCGGCCGTTGCGGTGGCCCCGTCCGAGGCGGTGTCGAGATTCGTGATGGCGCTCATGATCCGGGATGTGGCGAGGAGGGGCCCGCCCTGTCAACCGGGCGGCCGCGGCAAACCCGCCGCGTGGGCACGCGCTATAGCACGTTTGCCGGCGCGGGTGACCCCCGGAACCGGCGTTCGTCGAAGGGTGGGGATTCGGGGGCGCTGCGCGGTTCGCGTCGGGGTTCAGGTCCCGGCGCCGACGAGTCGCGCCTTGGCGGCCGAGGCGAGAAAGCCGGACCGGGTCTCGCCGGCCGAGGCGGCCGCGCGATCGATCCGCTTCAGCAGATTCTCCTCGACCGAGATGTTCACCCGCACGGCGCGCCCGGGGAGGTCGACGTCGAGGACAGCGACGATCGCATCGGCGCTGTCCTCCCGGAACACGCGATCGCGGCGCAGCGCGTCGAGCGAGCGGATGCCGGGGATCGGCTCGCCATCCTCGGCCAGGCCGCCGACATGGAAGGCCAGCATCTCGGCCGCCTTCACGTAGAGCGTGTCGAGGTCGTCCGCGCCGGTGGTGGCGCCGGGGAAATCGGGGAACGAGGCGCCGTAGTTTCCGGCCTCGCCGTGGATCAGCATGACGACACGGGCCATGGGCGGTGCTTCCCGTCGGGCCGACGATCCGGCCTCGTCCTCGAAGGGCGGAGGCGTCACCACGCCCACCCGGCTTGCCGATACACGCTTCGCAGCGGGCCGATCGCCTGCTCGCGCCGACCGGCATCCACCGTCACCCGTCCTGGCCTGGTCGGATGCTTGAGCTGGACATGGTCGCCCGGGCCCTTCCGTGCGATCCCCCATCCGTCGGCTTCGAGGGCGGCCAGCAGGTCGCGGGTCTTCGAGAGGCGGACGCGAGGCGGCATGGCGATCCCGTCCGGGTCGCTCGCTGCGGCCGCAGAGCGGTCGATCCGCGGGCCTGCAATCCGGATTATAAGCGTCGCCCGTCGTTGCGCAAGCTTGTGTATGGCAAGCGCGCGTGCGGACGGCGCGATCGGCAGCGCGCGCCTGCCGTCCGACCTTCGTGACCGCGCGTCCCGCATCCGGGACGCGACCGCCGCCCCCTCCGGCCCCGCCTCAGGCGGCGCGGAGCGAAGCCAGCATGCGGCTCATCTCGGCGTTGAGGTGCTCGGACTGGCGCGACAGCTCGGTGGCGGAGGTCAGCACCTGCGAGGCCGCGGCGCCGGTCTCGTCGGCCGCCGCCGCGAGCCCGCCGATGTTGGCCGTCACCGCCCCCGTCCCGGAGGCCGCCTCGCCGACGTTGCGCACGATCTCCTGGGTCGCCGCGCCCTGCTCCTCCACCGCCGCCGCGATCGAGGCCGACACCCCGGAGATCTCCCGGATCCGTCCCGCGATCGCGTCGATCGCCGCGACCGCCTGGCGGGTCGAGTCCTGGATCCGCCCGATCTGGCTGCCGATCTCGCCGGTGGCCCGCGCCGTCTGCGCGGCGAGCTCCTTCACCTCGGCCGCTACCACCGCGAAGCCGCGGCCGGCCTCGCCGGCGCGCGCCGCCTCGATCGTGGCGTTCAGGGCGAGCAGGTTGGTCTGCCCGGCGATCGACGAGATCATCGCCACCACGTCGCCGATCCGGGCCGCCGCCTCGCTCAGGTCCTGCACCACGGCCGCCGTCTGCGCCGCCTCGGCCACCGCCCCCTGCGCCAGCGCCGAGGAGCCGCCGACCTGCCGCCCGATCTCCAGCACCGACGAGCCGAGCTCCTCGGCCGCCGCCGCCACCGTGTTGACGTTCGAGGCCGCCTCCTCGGCGGCCATCGCCACCGTCGTCGACTGCGATGCCGTCTGCGTCGCGGTCGCCGTCATGCTCTGCGCCGTCGCCTGCAGCTCGGTCGCCGCCGCGGTCACCGTCGCGACGATGCCGCCGACCGAGCGCTCGAAGGTGTCGGCCATCTGCCGCATCGCGGCCTTGCGCTGCGCCTCCGCGCCGGCCCGCGCCAGGGCGGTCTCGCTCTCCAGCGCCCGCATGCGCAGCAGCGCAGCCTTGAACACCTGCACCGCGTCGGCGATGCGGCCCATCTCGGTGCGCGTGCCCTGGAGCGGGATCGCGGTCTCGAGGTCGCCCTCGGCCAGGGCCTGCATCGGCCGGACGACGCGGTCGATCCCGCGGCCGATGCCGGCGATCAGCAGCACGGCCATCGCGACCGCCAGGGCCAGGGCCGTCCCGAGGGCCGCGACCATCCAGAACCGGGTGCGCGCGACGGATGCCGCGGCGGACGCTTCCGCGCGCGCGGCGCCCTCCGTGTTGAGGGCGATGATCCTCTCCAGGGCGATCGAGGCGTTGCGGCGCGCGCCGATCCCCTTGCTCTGGTAGGCGAGCAGCGCCTCGGCCTTCTCGCCGGCGCGGGAATGGGCGAGGATCGGCGCCTCGGTGGCGGTGAAGGCGCCCCACTCGCGCAGGAAGCTCTCGTACAGCGCCCGCTCCTCGGGCTGCGCGATGCCGCGCGCGTAGGCGGCCATCCCGGTCTCGATCGCCTGGCCGCGCTGGGCGATGTCGCCCTCGATGGCGGCCAGCGCCTTCGGCTCGGTGGTGAGCATGTGCCGCAGCAGGCTGGTGGTGTACCGCCCGGTCAGCGCGTCGAGGGCGCCGGCGTCGCGGACGTTCGGCAGCCACCGCGTCTGCACGTCGACCAGCCGTTCCTCGACCGTCGCGATGCCGGACAGGCCGGCGAGCCCGAGCCCGAGCACGAACAGGGTCAGCGTCGCGAAGGCGGCGACGAGCCGCGTGCGGATCGAAACATTTCTCAGGGACACGCGCGACTCCGGGAATAAAGTCTTCATGGGCTTCGGCGCCCGAACATTTGCTCGCAATAAAGTATAGGTGGCCCGCGTTAAGGAATACAAAAGCGCAACCCCGATCCGTGCCCGACGCCCGGGGGACGGCGTTCCGCGCCGGCCGTTCCGGCGGGCCCGCGCGCCGCCGCGGGCCGGCCGGGTGACGAACGGCACCCGCAAGGCCCTCGCGCCTCCGCGCCGTCCGCGGTAAGGGCAGGACGTCCCGTCCTCGCGATCAGGCGCTTCATGGCGAGCCCGGCCGAACATGCGAGCTTCCTGCCGCCGGTGCTGACGTTCCTGTCGGCGGCGGTGATCGGCGTGCCGATCTTCCGGCTGCTCGGGCAGAGCGCGGTGCTGGGCTACCTCGTCGCCGGGGTGCTGATCGGCCCGTCCGGCCTGTCGCTGATCGCCGAGCCCGAGACGGCGGCGAGCGTCGCCGAGATCGGCGTGGTGCTGCTGCTGTTCATCGTCGGGCTCGAATTGCACCTGTCGCAGCTCGTCTCGATGCGCCGCGACATCTTCGGGCTCGGCACGGCGCAGCTCGTCGTCTGCGCGATCGTGCTCGGGGGCCTCGGCGTGCTGCTCGGCGCGGCGCCCAGCGCCAGCGGCATCATCGGCATCACGCTGGCGCTCTCGGCCACCGCGGTGGCGCTGCAGCTCCTGGAGGAGCGCGGCGACCTCGGCACCGCCTACGGCAGCCGCGCCTTCGCGGTGCTGCTGTTCCAGGACATCGCCGTCGTCGGCATCCTGGCGCTGATGCCGCTCCTGGCATCGGCCGGCGGCGGCAGCCGCGCGCCCTGGCTCGGGGACGCGGCGCTCTCCACCGGCAAGGCGCTGGCGGCGATCGTCGCCGTGGTGCTCGTCGGCCGCTACGGCCTGAACCGCTTCTTCCGCCTGCTCGCCGCGAGCGGCGCCCGCGAGGTGATGACGGCGGCGGCCCTCCTGGTGGTGCTCGGCACCGCGCTGCTGATGGCCGAGGTCGGCCTGTCGATGGCGATGGGCGCGTTCCTGGCCGGCATCCTGCTGTCGGAATCGAACTTCCGCCACCAGCTCGAGGCCGACATCGAGCCGTTCCGCGGCATGCTGCTCGGCCTGTTCTTCATGAGCGTCGGCATGTCGATCGACGGCGGGCTGGTGCGCGCGGTCTGGCCGCTGCTGTTCGGGGCGACCTTCGCGGCGATCCTGGTCAAGGTCGCGCTGGTGGCCGGGCTGTTCCGCCTGTTCGGCTCGACCTGGCTCGACGCGGTGCGCGGCGCCGCGATCCTGGCGCCGGCCGGCGAGTTCGCCTTCGTGCTGCTGCCGCTCGCCGGCTCGCTGGGCTTGACCGACGCCACCGCCACGCGCTTCGCGGTGGCGCTCGCCGCCCTCACCATGCTGATCGGCCCGGTGGCGGCCAAGGGCCTCGACAAGGCGCTCGACCTCGCCCGCGCCCGCCGCGGCGGCGAGGCGCTGCCGGCCACCGACGTGGTCGAGAGCGCCGAGGCCCGCGTCCTGGTGATCGGCTTCGGCCGGTTCGGGCAGATCCTGACGCAGGTGCTGCTCGCCGAGGGCATCGGCGTCACGGTGATCGACAAGGACGTCGAGCAGATCCGCTCGGCCTCGCGCTTCGGCTTCCGGATCTACTACGGCGACGGCACCCGCCTCGACGTGCTGCGCGCCGCCGGCATCGGCCGGGTCGACCTGGTGTGCCTGTGCATCGACGACGCCGAGGCGGCGCTGAAGATCGTCGACATCGTCCACGAGGAGTTCGAGTCGGTCCGCACCTACGTCCGCGCCTACGACCGGATGCACGCCGTCGAGCTGATGAACCGCGACGTCGACTTCCACATCCGCGAGACCGCCGAATCCGCCCTGGTGTTCGGCCGCGCGACGCTGGAGGGCCTCGGGCTGTCCGCCGACGCCGCCGCCGCGCGGGTCGAGGACGTGCGCAAGCGCGACGTCGCCCGCCTCGTGCTGCAGCAGGCCGGGGCGCTCCCCGAGGGCGGCGGCTGGCTGCGCGGCATCGGCGTGCCCGAGATGAAGCCCGAGCCGCTCACCGCCCCGCAGCGCCCGGCCCGCGCGCTCTCGGCCGAGACCCGCGACATCATCGGCAACGACCGCCGCGAGGCCACCGGCCGCCGGTCGACACCGCCGAGCGGGAGGCCGAGCGCGAGGCCGAGGCCGCGGCGCAGGCGGAGGCGGACGCCCAGGCCGCGCGCGCGATCCGCACGCCGGCGATGGAGGTCCAGAGCGGTGAGCGGTGAGGCGGACGCCGCCCTTCCCCCTCCCCCTGAAGCGGGGAAAGGTCCCCCCCGCAGCAGGGGGAGAGAGCGGAGCGCGTCGTCCCGAGACGGCGCTCCCCTCTCACGGCCCTCGCCGACGCGAGCCCCTCCCTCCCCCGCTTCGGGGGGAGGGAAGACTGTGCCACCCGATGCCGGCCGCTTCGTCACCGGCTCGATCCTGCGCCACGTGGTGGTGATGAGCGCCACCGGCTCGATCGGCCTGATGGCGGTGTTCGTCGTCGACCTGCTGTCGCTGCTCTACGTGTCGAAGCTCGGCGACACCGACCTCACCGCCGCGGTCGGCTTCGCCGCGATCGTCCAGTTCTTCGCCATCGCCATCAACATCGGCCTGATGATCGCCGCCGGCGCCCTGGTCAGCCGCGCGATCGGCGCCGGCGACCGGGACGGCGCGCGGCGGATCGCGACCTCGTCGACGCTGCTCGGGCTCGCCGCCTCCGCCCTCCTCGTGGCGCTGCTGCTGCCGCTGTCGGACCCGCTGCTGCGGGCGATCGGCGCGGAGGGCGAGACGCTGACCGTGGCCGAGCGCTTCCTCTGGATCGCCCTGCCCTCGAACGTGCTGATGGGCCCGGGGATGATGTTCTCCGGGCTGCTGCGCGCGGTCGGCGCCGCGCGCCAGGCGATGTTCGTGACGCTCGGCGGCGCGCTGGTGACGGTGGGGCTCGATCCGCTGCTGATCTTCGGGGCCGGGCTCGGGGTCGACGGGGCGGCGATCACCACCTGCGTGGCGCGCGCCACCTTCGCGCTGATCGGCTGGCACGGGGTGCGCCAGCACCGGATGCTGGCGCCCGCGAGCCTCGCGGCGACGGTCGCCGACGCGCCGCTGGTGTTCCGGATCGCGCTGCCGGCGGTGCTCACCAACCTCGCGCCGTCGGTGGCGAGCGCCTTCCTCGCCCACGTGCTGGCCCGCTACGGCGCGGTGGCGGTGGCGGCCAACGTGGTGATCGACCGGCTCACCCCGGTGGCCTTCGGCGGGCTGTTCGCCCTGTCGGGCTCGATCGGCCCGATCCTCGGCCAGAACTGGGGCGCCCGCCGCTTCGACCGGATGCGCGGCGTGCTCCGCGACGGCGCGCTCGTGACCTTCCTCTACGTGGCGGTGGTGTGGGCCGCCCTGGTGCTCGCCCGCGGCCCGCTGATGCGGCTGTTCGCGCTCGACGGGGTCGCCGCCGACCTGTTCGGCTTCTTCTGCCTCGTCAGCGGCGGGGTGTGGTTCTTCAACGGCCTGCTGTTCCTGGCCAACGCCGCGTTCAACAACCTCGGCTTCCCGTTCCGCTCGACCCTGCTCAACTGGGGCCGGGCGACGCTGGGCACGATGCCGCCGGCGCTCGCGGGTGCCGCCCTGTACGGGCCGCGCGGGGTTCTCGCCGGCGTCGGCATCGGCTCGCTCGCCTTCGGGCTGGCCGGCATCCTGATGGCCGCCCGCACGGTCACGCTGCTCGAGCGCGACGTCGTGGTGCCGGCGCGCGCGCCCGATCCCGAGGCGAGCGTCGCCGCTGGCCCGGCCCATGGCGGCGCGCTGGTGTAGCGCGCCGCGTCGCGTCGGCGGGCGCGACATCCCCGGCATCCCGGCCGCGACGCGATCCCCGGTGGATGCGCGGCACCGATCGCGCCGGGACGCGCCCGAACGTTGGCCGGCAACTGGCCAGCGGCGTCGATAAGGGTCTAGACTTGGAACGCGCGGCCCGCGATGCGGTTTTCCGCGCGGCGAACAGACCAAGGCCGCGTGATGTTCAACCCGCTCGACATGCTTCAGGCCCAGAACGGCGCCGGGATGCAGAGTGTGGCCCAGCAGTTCGGCCTCACCCCCGAGCAGACGCGCCGGGCGATGGAGGCCCTGATGCCGGCCTTCGCGCTCGGGCTGCAGCGCAGCGCCGTCCCTGACCCGACCGGCCTGTCGCAGATGTTCGGGCTGGCCGGCGCCCGCCCCGCCGCGAGCCCGGCACCCAGCCCGGCCGAGACCATGCTCGGGCAGATGTTCGGCTCGCCGGCCCTCACCCAGGCGATCCTGCAGCAGGCCTCCTCGGCCAGCGGCGTCGGCTCGCAGGTGCTGCGCCAGATGCTTCCGATGATGGCCGGCGCGGTGGTCGCGAGCATCGTCCACATGCTGCTGAACCAGCAGGCTCCGGAGGCCAAGCCGGCGCCCGCCCCGGCGCCCTCGCCGTTCGCGGTCGCGCCGGGCTGGGCCGAGATGATGAAGGCGTTCGTCCCGGCGCAGGCCGCGCCGGAGGCGCAGAAGCAGGCCGCCAGGCCCCCAGTCTCGAAGCCCCAGGTCTCGAAGCCCGCGCCGAAGCCGGAACCCGATGCCGCCGGCGGCATGTTCCAGCAGATGCTGAAGACCGGCGCCGAGGTTCAGGAACAGAACGTCAAGGCGATGCAGGGCCTGTTCGAGGCGTTCTGGGCCGAGGCCGACCCGGCCAAGGCGGCCGCGGCCAAGCCCTCGGGCACGACGCCGAACGCCGACCCCGCTTCGGAGCCGGACGCGTCGCACCGGTCGCGCAAGGGCCGGCCGGGGACGCGCTGAGGTTGGTCAGTTCTGGCTGACCGCGTTTCCGATGGTCTGGTAGACGGTGCTGACCTTGGACGCGTAGAGGCGCAGGCTGCCGACGATGGCCAGGAAGACCAGCCCCGAGATCAGGGCGTACTCGATGCTCGTCGCGCCGCGCGCGTCGGCGGCGAAGCGGCGCTTCGGCGGCACGGCTCCGGCCCCTTTCGACAGTTCGACGGCCGTCCTCGACATCGATGATCGCCTTCCTCGGCCGAACCGGCACACGGCGACCCTATCCGCGCGACCTTGAGGATGTTTTAACTCGATCGGCGACGGGCGACGGTCGCGGCATCCGCCGAAGCAGGATCCGTGCGACCGGCCGTTTTGCGGGTCCCCTCCCCCGCTTGCGGCGAGAGGGGATGGGCGCTCGGGCGACCCGTCGGGAGCGGGCCCCGCGGGCGCCTTCGCCCCGCTCAGCCGTGGCCGGCTTCCTTGCGCAGGGCGTCGATGCGCTTGGAGGCCTCGGCCTTGTCGATGTCGGGATCGAACGCCTCGGGCTCCTTGGTCTCCTCCGACAGGGTCTTGAGATAGGAGGCCTGCGCACCGGTCATCGGCTCGCCGCCGGTGGTCCACTGGTCGGGATCCTTGATCTGGTTCGACACGTCCTTCGGGTCGGTCTTCGGGTTCTCGTTCGAAGCGGACTTCGTGTCGGACTTGGCGTCGGACTTCGAATCGGACTTCGCCGTGGTCTTGGCAGCGGCCTTGGTCATCGGGCACTCACGCGTTCATGGAATGTTCCGTCAGAACGCGGCCCGCATCCCCGAGGTTCCCCGCCGGCCGGAACCGGCGGGGGATAAGACGCCTCAGGCCGCGCGAACCTTCAGGCTGCGCGAACCTTCAGGCTGCGCGCGCCTGCGGCTGCACCTCGGCGAGGTAGTCGTCCATCAGCGTCCGGGTGATCGCGCCCGGCGCGAACCGGTAGGGCCCGATCTCGGAGACCGGGGTGACCTCGGCGGCCGAGCCGGTGATGAAGCATTCCGAGAAGTCGGCCATCTCCTCGGGGCGGATGCGGCGCTCGGTGACCGCGAGGCCGCGGCGGCGGGCCAGCTCGATCACCGTCTGCCGGGTGATGCCGTTGAGGAAGCGGTCGGCGGTGGGGGTGTGGATCGCCCCGTCGCGGATGAAGAACACGTTGGCGCCGGTGCACTCGGCGACGTTGTCCTCGAAGTCAAGCATCAGCGCGTCGGCATAGCCCTTGTTCTCGGCCCTGTGCTTGGAGATCGTGCAGATCATGTACAGGCCCGCCGCCTTCGAGGCGCAGGGGGCGGTGCGGGGATCGGGCCGGCGATACTCGGCGATGTCGAGGCGGATGCCCTTCATCTTGGTGGCGGCGTCGAAGTAGCTCGGCCATTCCCAGGCGGCGATCGCCAGGTGGATGGTGTTGCCCTGGGCCGAGACGCCCATCATCTCCGAGCCGCGCCAGGCGACCGGGCGGAGATACGCGTCCTGCAGGCCGCTGACCTTGAGCACGGCCTCCTTGGCCGCGACGATCTCGGCGGCCGAATACGGCACCGCGAAGTCGAGCAGCTCGGCGGAGCGGCGCAGGCGCTCGGCATGGGCGAGGCTCTTGAAGATCACCCCGCCATAGGCGCGCTCGCCCTCGAACACCGACGAGCCGTAATGCAGCCCGTGGCTCAGCACGTGGATCTTGGCGTCCCGCCACGGCACCATGGCGCCGTCGAACCAGATGGTGCCCTCGCGCTCGTCGAACGGGATCACGGACATGGGAACGTCTTCCTGGAAATCGTCGCGGCCCGCGCAACCTGCGGGCCCTTCGGCGGGGACGATGTCGATGGGCGCGCATGCGGGCGGCGCCGGCGGGGTTGACGGGTACCAACCGGCCTGGAATATGTCAACGACACTGACGTATATCGCGCGCACGCTCCTGTTCCCATCCTCTCCGCTCCGACGTCCTTCGCGCCGACGTTCGTCTCCTCTCCCGCCCTTCGCGCCGCAACCGGACCCGGGCCGCACGTGACATCTCCCGCCCTCCGCGAACGCAAGGACGCCGCCGAGCCGGCCGCCGCCTGCAGCAGCGACGACCTGATCGAGCTCCTGTTCTTCGCCTATCGCGACTTCGTCGGCGATCCGGACCGGATCCTGGCCGAGTACGGCTTCGGCCGGGCGCACCACCGGGTGCTGCACTTCGTCGACCGCTATCCCGGCCTGACCATCGCCGAATTGCTCGACATCCTGCGCATCACCAAGCAGAGCCTCAACCGGGTGCTGAAGGACCTGATCGGCCAGGGCTACATCGCCCAGCGGCCCGGCACCCAGGACCGGCGCCAGCGCCTGCTCACCTGCACGCCGAGCGGCGCGGCGCTGGCCGCCGACCTCACCCGCGTGCAGGCGCGGCGGCTGGCCCGCGCGCTGGCCTCGCCGGAGGATGCGGCCGCCCCCGAGAGCTTCCTGATGGCGATGATCGAGCCCGACGAGCGGGCGGTGGTGCGCCGCCTGATGGCCCGCCGCGGCGGCGGGGCCGCCTGATGGCCGCCCATGCCCGCACCGAGCTCTCCGACGGGGCGCCGCACGTCCTCGTGGTCGACGACGACCGGCGCCTGCGCGAGCTGCTCGCCCGCTACCTCGCCGAGCAGGGGTTCCGCGTCACCGCCGCCGCGAGCGCGGCCGAGGCGCGGGCCAAGGCGCAGAGCCTGGTCTTCGACGCGATGGTGCTCGACGTGATGATGCCGGGCGAGGACGGCTTCGCCTATGCGCGCAGCGTGCGCGAGACCTCGCGCGTGCCGATCCTGATGCTCACCGCCCGCTCCAACCCGAACGACCGGGTGATGGGCCTCGAGATCGGCGCCGACGACTACCTGCCGAAGCCGTTCGAGCCGCGCGAGCTGACGCTCCGGCTCACCAACATCATCAACCGGGCGTCGGGCCCGCGCCGCGACACCGGCACCGGCGACGTGGTGACCTTCGGGCCGTTCTCCTACCGGATCGAGCGCGGGGAGCTGCGCCGCGAGGACGAGATGATCCGCATCACCGAGCGCGAGCGCGAGATCCTGACGATCCTGGCCGGCGCCCACGGCGCCAACGTCGAGCGCGAGGTGCTGGCCGGAGGCGGAGGGCTCGCCGCCGAGCGCACCATCGACGTGCAGATCAACCGCCTGCGCCGCAAGACCGAGGTCGACCCGGCCAACCCGACCTTCCTGCAGACCGTGCGCGGGGTCGGGTACCGGCTCGCGGTGGATTGAGGGGCGATGGCGCCCCTCAGATCTCGATCTCGGTCCCCACCTCCACCACCTGCCGCGTCGGCAGCCCGAAATGGGCGCCGGTGCGCTCGGCGTTGCGCTTCATGAAGGCGTAGAGGCCCTCGCGCCAGCTGTGCATGCCGGGGTTGGTCGGCGACGGGATGATGGCCTCGTGGCCGACGAAGTAGGTGATGTCCTCCACGAACTCCGCCGGCAGCAGGCCGCTCGCCACCGCGCATTGCAGCCCTTCGGGAATCGAGGCCGTCTGCATGAAGCCGTAATGCAGCACCACGCGCTCCATCCCGGGCGTGTATTTCGAGATCGCCTTGCGGATGCCCGAAGCCACGAGCGTCACCTCCGCGCGCTGCGACGCCGGCACGATCGGCTCCTCCTCGTAGATCACGGTGATCAGGAGGATGCGCTCGTGCAGGCAGCGGCTGCGCTCGACCAGGCGCCCGAGCGCCATCGGGATGCCCTCGCTCGCCGCCGAGAGGAAGGCGGCGGTGCCGGGCAGCGTCACCGGCGGGTGCGAGGCGAGGCGGGCGAGGAAGGCGTCCTCCTTCTGCCGCAGCGGCTCGCGCACCGCCTCCAGCACCCGGTTGCCCTTCATCCAGGTCAGCATCAGGAAGGCGACCGAGAAGGCCAGCACCAGCGGGAACCAGCCGCCCTCGAGGAGCTTCGCGCTGTTGGCCGCCAGGAACACCAGGTCGATGGCGAGGAAGAAGCCGTTGACCGCGAGCACCGCGGCGAGGCCGTAGCCCCAGCGCAGCGCGATCAGCGCGGCGAGCAGCGTGGTGATGCCCATCAGCGCCGAGACGGCGATGCCGTAGGCGCCGGCCAGCGCATCGGAGGAGCCGAACAGCACCACCGCGACGAGGGTGGCGAGCGCCAGGAGCCAGTTCACCGCCGGCACGTAGATCTGCCCGCGCTCGTGCTTGTCGGTGTGGACCACCCGCATCGCCGGCATGAAGCCGAGCTGGATCGCCTGCTGCGTCAGGGAATACACCCCCGAGATCACCGCCTGCGAGGCGATGACGGTGGCCATGGTGGCGAGCGCCACGAGGGGATAGTGCGCCCAGTCCGGTGCGAGCCGGTAGAACGGGTTCTCGATCGCGTCCGGCTCGGCGATGAGCAGCGCGCCCTGCCCGCAATAGTGGATCAGCAGCGCCGGCAGCACGAGGCCGAACCACGCGGTGCGGATCGCCGGCGCCCCGAAATGCCCGAGATCGGCATACATCGCCTCGCCGCCGGTGACCGCGAGGAAGGCCGCGCCGAGCATCAGGAACGAGACGTGCCAGCCGGCATGGACCAGGAAGTCGACCGCCCGCCACGGGTTGACCGCCGCCAGGATCTGCGGCGCGTGCCAGATGCTCGGGATCGCCAGCAGCACCAGGACGGAGAACCACACCAGCATCACCGGGCCGAACACCCGGCCGATCACCGCCACGCCCTGCCGCTGGACCAGGAACAGCCCGATCAGGATCAGGATCGTCAGCGGGACGACGAAGGGGCTCAGCACCGGCGCGTCGACCTTCAGGCCCTCGATCGCCGACAGCACCGAGATCGCCGGGGTGATCGCGCCGTCGCCGTAGAGAAGCGCCGCGCCGACGAGCCCGACCACCAGCAGCAGCGCCTGCCAGGTGCCGGCCTTGGCGTGGCGGGCGCCGAGCAGCGCCAGCATCGCGACGATGCCGCCCTCGCCGCGGTTGTCGGCGCGCAGGATCAGCACCGCGTATTTCAGCGAGACGATCAGGATCAGCGCCCACAGGATCAGCGAGACCGCGCCGGTGGCCGCCGCCGCGACCGGCGCCCCGCCGGAGATGCCGGCCTTCACCGCCTCCTTGAAGGCGTAGAGCGGGCTGGTGCCGATGTCGCCGTAGACGACCCCGAGCGCCCCGAGCGTCAGCGCCGGCCCGGCCGCGTGCCGCACCGCCCCGGGCTTTCGCGCCACCGGGGCGACCGGAAGCGCACGCTCCTGCGAAGGGCTGACGGCTCGGCTCACGGACACGCCCCTCGGATCGAAGATCGGCGCGAGGCTGCCTGCATCCGCGCGGCCGTTCAAGATGCCGGTGCGGGCGAATGCTGTGGGAACACGGCGATGTGTCCGGGTTGCACAAGTCGGGACGGCCCGGAATCGCGGAGAGACGGGATCCGATCCGTCGACCGCCCCGACGTGGCCTGCCTCGACGTGACCTGCACCGACGGGATCTGCACCCAGTCGGTCCGGCTGCGCCCCGCGTGCGGCCGGGGCCGGCACGATTTCAGGACGCGCGTGCGGCCGGGGCGAAACTCGCGGCGAGCATCGTCCGGTCCCCGGCCGGCATCCCACGCGCCGCCATGAACTCCGGCACGCGCCGCATCGCCGCCTGGACCGCCTCGCGAATGCTGTCGGCCGCGATGCGCGACAGCTTGAACCGCGGATGGGACGCGAACGCCCGTTCGGCATCCCATTCGGGACCGAGGCCCGGCGCCGGCGCGCAGACATGCCGCATCACGCCCGGATGCGGTGCGATGTCGAAGACCGGCGACAGCCGCCACCCGTCGCCCGCACCGAGGAACGCGTGGTTGCGCAGGTGGTCGTCGGTGTTGTGGAGGCACGCGTTCACCAGGAGCCGCCGGAACATCTCCGGAAACGCGTTCGCGACGCCGATCGACTCCGCGACCGCCGCGATGTCGACGTAGGTCTTCCGGGTGCCGTAGCCGAAGCTCGGCTCCTTGAGCAGCGTGGCCGCACTCAGATAGGCGATCGGCTCGCCTTCCGAGGTGCGGTCGAACCGTTCGACGAGAAGCACGCTTCGACCGCCGATATCGAGAAGCTCGCGAGCCGGGACCGACAGGCCGGCCGCCTCGGCGACGTCGAGGCAGACCGCCTCCGCGCGCGGATCGTCGAACCTGTCGCCCCAGGCGGGAAACTTCGCGATCCACTGGCGCCCGCGGTGCCGCAGCCGCGCCTTGGGGCGGGCGCCCCCGACGTCGGCGCTGTTGCGGAGGAGCACCTGCAGGTGATGCGAGGCGCTGCGGCCGTCCTCGATCGCCTCGGCCGCCGCCAGCAGCGCCGCGATGTCGTCCTCCGCGGCGGGCAGGTGCAGGAGCGGGGCTTCGTCCGGAACCCAGGTTCGGGGACCGTCCGGGGTCGGGCCGAAGGCGAGGTCCCCCGTTCGCGTGGTTCCGCCCAGGGCAAGATACTCGGCCATCCCGAGGCGTCGATGCGGGAAGGCCCGATCGAGGATGCCCTTGCCCCAGCCGTCGGGCCCGGCATCGTGAAAGGCGAGGTGGACCTCGTCGGGATGAGCCGACCTCGACCGGCCGCTGATCGGAAGCCCGATCGGATCGATCGGCCTCGGGGTCCCGGAGCGAAGGACGGACTTGGCGTAGACGAAGCGGCCGATCCGCCTGTCGCCCCCTTCGAAGCGGAGCGAGCCGACGGGGACGTAGCGCGCCGCATCCCATCGGAAGACGACGAGCTCGTCGAGGCGGCCGGATTCAGAAATCCGCCACATGGGCAGACCTCCTCGATCGCCGGCGGCCGAGCACGGCGTCCATGTCGTCGCCGATCGGATCGGCGGCGACGATCTCCCCGAGGCGTTCGGTATAGCCGAGGACGGTCAGCGCCTTGAGCAGGATGCCGACCGCCACGCCCGGACGCCCGTTCTCGATCGCGACCACGGATGGGCGGCCGACCCCCATGCGCTCGGCGAACGCGGCCTGGGTGAGGTTTCGGCGCAGCCGTGCGAGCCGGATGGTCTGGCCGAGCCTCGCGAGGCTCGCCAGTTCGTCGCTCGACAGGACCGTGGTCGTGCGCATGGCTAGAACTCCATACGTTATCTTGGTTTGTGATATATCTTCTGATCGCCTGAAGGACTAGCACGGACTGCCGGGCGGCAACCCTCCGCCGAACCGACCGGACACGGGCTCGCGTCGCCTCCGTGGGCTCGCCGACGCGCCGGCCGCCTGAGCTGGGCGCCGCGACGCACCCGGCGCGCTCCGGTGCCCACGATGCCGCGTAACCGATGGCCTCGGCTGCGCGTACATGAGGATCGGCCCCCGCCCCGCGCGCGCCGCGCCCCCTCGCTCGGAGACCGCCATGTCCAAGAACATGTCCCTGACACCCAAAGCGTCCGGCCTGCGCGGGATCGCGCTCGCGACGGTCGCGGGCCTCGCCCTGATGGCCGGTGCGGTCTCGCTGCGCGGCCTCGCCCATGCGGAGGAGCCCGGCCGGCGCCTGCCGGAGGCCGCCGTGACCGCCCGGGAGACCGCGAAGGAGACCGGCCTGCGCACCGCGACGCTCGCCGGCGGCTGCTTCTGGGGCGTGCAGGGGGTGTTCCAGCACGTGCGCGGCGTCCGCCGGGCCGTGTCGGGCTATGCCGGCGGCGACGCGTCGGATGCGCGCTACAGCGCGGTCAGCACCGGCGGCACCGGCCATGCCGAGGCGGTGCGCATCACCTACGATCCCAAGGTGATCCGCTACGACGAGCTGCTGCGGATCTTCTTCTCGGTGGCGCTCGACCCGACGCAGGTGAACCGCCAGGGCCCGGATTCCGGCCCGCAATACCGCTCGGCGATCTTCCCCGCCGACGCGGAGCAGGCGCGGGTCGCCGAGGCCTACATCGCCCAGCTCGACGCCGCGCACGCCTACGCGAAGCCGATCGCCACGCGGATCGAGCCGGGCGCGACCTTCTACCCGGCGGAAGGCTACCACCAGGACTTCATGGCGAGCCACCCGAACCACCCCTACATCGCCGCCAACGACGCGCCGAAGCTGCGCGACCTGCAGGCGCTGTTCCCCGAGCGCACCGCGCCGGAGCCGGTGCTGGTCGGCGGCCGCCCGCCGGCCTGAGGCGGGCAGCGTCCGCGCCGCCTCGTCCCACCCGACCCCCTCATCCTGAGGCGCCGCGTGAGCGGCCTCGAAGGAGGGCTCCAGGGATCGCACCGACGGCGGGAGGGCTCCTTCGAGGCCCCTTGCCGAGGCAAGGGGCACCTCAGGATGAGGGGGTGGGTGGGATGACCGGCTCCGTGCGGCGCACCGCGACAATCCTTCGTCCTTCCCCCCTCCCGTGCCGCCGGCGCCCTTGTCCTGCCGCTCCGATCCGCGCCAGGATCGCCGGGTCGGCGAAAGGGGACCGGATCATGGCTGTGGCGTCGGGACCCGGAGCCCCAAACCCCCTCGACCTCGTGCCGATCGAGGATGCCAGCCTCGGGGCGTTCTACCGGATCATGACCACGCCCGAGCGGCGCACCTTCTGGGCCTGCGCCGCCGGCTGGGCGCTCGACGGCATGGACTTCATGATCTACCCGTTGGTGATCGGCACGATCATCAGCCTGTGGAGGGTCGATCCGGGCACGGCCGGCCTCGCCGCCACCGTCACGCTGCTGGCCTCCGCGCTCGGCGGGTGGCTCGCCGGCTTCGTCGCCGACCGCATCGGCCGCGTGCTGACGCTGCAGATCACCATCCTCTGGTTCTCGGTCTTCTCGCTGGTCTGCGCCTTCGTGCAGAACTTCGAGCAGCTGCTCGTCGCCCGCGCGCTGCTCGGCCTCGGCTTCGGCGGCGAGTGGGCGGCCGGCGCGGTGCTGATGGGCGAGACCATCCGGGCGCAGTATCGCGGCCGGGCCGTCGGCTCGGTGCAGTCCGGCTGGGCGATCGGCTGGGGGATGGCGGTGCTGTCGCAGGCGGTGCTGTTCTCCTATCTCCCGCCCGAGAGCGCGTGGCGCTGGATGTTCGCGATCGGCGCGCTGCCGGCGCTGCTGGTGTTCTACCTCCGCCGCTACGTCGCGGAGCCGAAGGTCGCCGCCGAGACCCGCGCCAGGGCGCGCGCGGCCGGCGAGGAGCCCAAGCTCTGGGAGATCTTCGCCGGCCCGCTGCTGCGCACCACGATCCTGGCCTCGCTCGCCGCCGCCGGCTGCCAGGGCGGCTACTACGCCATCACCACCTGGCTGCCGCGCTACCTCACCACCGAGCGCGGCCTGTCGATCGTCTCCTCCACCGGCTACCTCTCGGCGCTGATCGTGGGCTCGTTTGCCGGCTACCTCGTCGGCGCCTGGCTCGCCGACCGGCTCGGGCGGCGCCCGCTGTTCCTGATCTTCTCGATCGGCGCGATCCTGGTCATCGTCGCCTACACCCAGCTGCCGCTCTCGAACGCGGTGCTGTGGGTGCTGGGCTTCCCGCTCGGCTTCTTCGCCTCGGGCTACTTCTCGGGGATGGGCGCCTTCCTCACCGAGCTCTACCCGACGCGGCTGCGCGGCTCGGGCCAGGGCTTCTGCTACAATTTCGGGCGGGGCCTCGGCGCGCTGTTCCCGTTCCTGGTGGGCGAGCTCTCGAAATCGATCGGCCTCGCCTCGGCGATCGCGGTCTTCGCCGCGGGCGCCTACGGCGTGTTCTTTCTCGCCGCCTTCGCCCTGCCGGAGACGCGGGGGAAGGTGCTGCACGCCGACGGGTAGGGGGACGGGTTTGTCCCTCCCCCATCTGCGGGGGAGGGTGGGCCTCGCGTCAGCGAGGGTCGGGAGAGGGGAGCGACCTCTCCGGACAACGCGCTCCCCTCTCCCGACCCGCTGCGCGGGCCACCCTCCCCCGCTCAGGGGGGAGGGAAAGACTGCGTCGAGTTCGGAGGAGAGGACGCCATGATCCCGATCCGCGATTGCCCCGCCCCCGATCCGCATCCCGCCGGCCCGACGCGCTACGCGGTGCCGGCGGGCGCGGTCGACAGCCATGCCCACGTGATCGGCCGGCCGCCGGCCCATCCGTTCGTGGAGAATCGCAGCTACACCCCGCCGGCGGCGCCGGCGCAGGCCTACCTGGCGATGCTCGACGCCACCGGCATGGCCCACGGCGTGCTGGTCCAGGTCAGCGTCCACGGCACCGACAACCGGCTGCTGCTGGAGACGCTGGCCGCGAACGCCGAGCGCCTGCGCGGCATCGCCGTGATCCCCCTCGGGCTGCCCGAGCGCGACCTCCGCGCGATGAAGGACGCCGGCATCGTCGGCCTGCGCCTCAACGTGCTCTACGGCGGCGGCATCGATTTCGCGGCGGTCGAGGCCTACGGCGCGCTCGCCCGCGAGATGGGCTGGCACCTGCAATTCCTGATCGACGCCCGCATCCTGCCGCCGCTGGCCCAGCGCCTCTCGCGGCTGCCGGTGCCCTTCGTCGTCGACCACATGGGCCACATGCCGACCGCGGCGGGCCTTTCGGACCCGGGCTTTTCCACCCTCGTGGCGCTGGTGCGCGACGGCGCCTGGGTGAAGCTCTCGGGCGCGTTCCGCACCTCGGTGGCGGGCGCGCCCTACGCCGACACCATCCCCTTCGCCCGGGCGCTGAACGACGCCGCACCCGAGCGCTGCCTGTGGGGCTCCGACTGGCCGCACGTCGCCGCCTGGGACGGGCCGCCGAAGCTCGCGACGCTCCTCGACCTGATCGCCGACTGGGTGCCGGACGAGGCCAGGCGCCGAAGGCTCTTCGTCGAGAACCCGCGCGCGCTCTACGGCTTCGGCTAGGCCTGGGCTTCGGCTAGGCCTGGGGCTTCAGGTAGCTCCGACCGTCGAGATAGGCCTTGCGCCAGCGCTGGATCGCGACCCGCTCGAACAGGCCGGCCTTCGCGAACGGGTCCTCGGCGATGAAGCGCTCGGCCTCCGCCCGCGTCTCCACGTCGACGAGGTAGAGGCCGCCGCCCGCATCCGACCCGTCGTCGGACAGTTTCGCGCCGCAGGCGAGCAGCCGCGCGGCCTGGGCCTCCAGGAAGGCGAGGTGCTCGGCCCTCGCCGCGCGGCGCAGGTGCTCGTGGCCGGGCTTGTCGAAGGTCTCGATGATGAACGGCATGGCGGCTCCGGGGGCGGGCTGCGGATGGCGGCGATCGTTTGTGTAGCGCGGCGCAGGCGATGGCGCGCCCGGGCTTCCTGACACCCGCGGGCGGTTCTCACCGGTTCGCCCCGGCCGGGCGCGATCGCGCACCGGGACGCCGCTATAGGTGAAGCCGGCCGCGCGCGAGGCCTCGCGCACGGCGTTGGCCTGCCTCCGGACGCGGGGAAAAACCGCCAACCGGGCGAGGCCGGATCACCGAATCCGCGGGCGGGCACGCGAATCGGATTCGCGACCACAAGCCCCCGGGAGGACGATCGTGGCAAGGACCATTCCCGCATCCGCGCTCGCTGCAGCGCTGTCCACGGCCGTGCTGCTCGCGGCCACGCCGGCCTCCGCCCAATACGCCGACGGCGGCATCAGGATCGGCGTGCTGACCGACATGTCCGGCGGCTACTCGGACCTCGCTGGCAAGGGCTCGGTGACGGCGGCGCAGCTCGCGATCGAGGATTTCGGCAGGGCGATCGGCGGCCGCAAGGTCGAGCTGATCTTCGCCGACCACCAGAACAAGGCCGACATCGCCTCGACCATCGCCCGCCGCTGGTTCGACACGGAGGGGGTGGACGCGATCTTCGACACGAACTCGTCGGTGGCGGGGCTCGCCGTGCGCGAGGTCGCCCGCGCCAAGGGCAAGGTCGACATCAATTCCGGCGCCGGCTCGATGGCGCTGACCAACGCCGCCTGCTCGGCCACCGGCGCGCACTGGTCCTGGGACACCCACGCGCTCGCCGCCGGCACCGCCGCGGCGCTGGCCGACGACCCGAAGAACACCTGGTTCTTCATCACCGCCGACTACACCTTCGGGCACGACCTCGAGGCCCAGGTCACCCGCGTGGTGCGGGCCAAGGGCGGCACGGTGCTCGGCTCGGTCAAGCACCCGTTCCCGAACGCCGACTTCTCGTCCTACCTGATCCAGGCGCAGGCCTCGGGCGCCCGGATCATCGGCATGGCCAATGCCGGCGCCGACACGATCAACACCATCAAGCAGGCCGCCGAGTTCGGCATCGCCGAGGGCGGCCAGTCGCTCGGCGGCCTCAACATCTTCCTCACCGACGTCAACTCGGTCGGCCTGAAGGCGGCACAGGGCATGATCCTGACGACGGGCTTCTACTGGGACCTCGACGACCGCACCCGCGCCTTCGCGAAGCGCTTCGGCGAACGCATGGGCGGGCGGATGCCGACCATGGTCCAGGCCGGCGACTACTCGGCGGTGCTGCACTACCTCAAGGCGGCCGAGGCGGCGGGCACCGACGACGGCCTCGCGGTGATGGCCAAGATGCGTGCGCTGCCGATCGAGGACGCCTTCGCGCGCAACGCCAAGCTGCGCCCCAACGGCCGCATGGTCCACGACATGTACCTGGCGCGGGTGAAGACCCCGGCCGAGTCGAAGGGCCCGTGGGACTTCTACACGATCCTCAAGACCATCCCCGGCGACGAGGCCTTCCAGCCGCTGGCGCAGAGCACCTGCAGGCTGGTGACGAACCCGTGACCCCAGCCTTCCCTCTCCCGCAGAGGGGAGAGGGAAGGGGCCCCCCGCTCACAAGGCCGACGGGTGCCGGGCCAGCGGCGTCACCGTCACGCTCATGAACGGGAACAGCGGCAGGCCGGAGAGGATCGCGTGCAGCTCGTCGTGGTCGGCCACGTCGAACACGCTGATGTTGGCGTACTGCCCGGCGATGCGCCAGAGGTGCACCCACCGGCCCGATTCCTGGAGCGCCCGCGCCTGCGCCTTCTCCTCGGCCTTCAACCGGTCGAACTCGGCCGGCGGCAGCTGCGTGGGCGGATGGACGTCCATCCTGACGTGATACAGCATCGATGCGTCCTCGCGTCACGAGCCGGCGCTCGCCCCTCCCGGGAGCGCTCGGCCATCGCGTATCATGGACGGCGACCGTGCGGATGACGACCGCAGGCCCGAGCGATCCTTGCCGGTCGATCCGTCAAGGAATAATCTGCAGTCATTGACGACAGGCGCGCCCATGGCCGTGATGACGATCCGCAACATCGACGACGCGCTCAAGGCGCGCCTTCGCATCCGTGCCGCGATGCACGGCCGATCGATGGAGGACGAGGCGCGCGACATCCTGCGCTCGGCGCTCTCGAGCGAAGTTTCCCGCCCGCGCGATCTCGGCCGGGCGATCCATGAGCGCTTCGCGGCGCTCGGCGGCGTCGACCTGCCGGAGGTGCCGCGGGACCCGGGCCGGGAGCCGCCGAGCTTCGAGGCGTGATCGTCCTCGACACCAACGTCCTCTCCGAGCTGATGCGGGCGAGCCCCGAGCCGAAGCTCCTCGCCTGGCTCACCCAGCAACCGATCGCGGGCCTGTTCACGACGACCCTGACGCAGGCCGAGATCTTCTACGGCCTCGCCCTCCTGCCGGAAGGGCGGCGGCGCATCGGGCTGACGGAAGCGGCACGGACGATGTTCGAGGTCGAGATGGCGGGGCGGGTCCTGTCCTTCGACGGCGAAGCCGCCTCGGCCTACCCGGAGATCGTCGTCGGACGGCGTAAGGCCGGCCAGCCGATCAGCCAGATCGACGGACAGATCGCGGCAATCGTGCGGTCGCGCGGAGCGCGCCTCGCGACGCGCAACGCCCGGGACTTCACCGGATGCGGGATCACCGTCATCGATCCCTGGGCGTCCGCCTGACGGACGCGTCTCGACGGCGCGGGGCGACCCGGCGCCGGCCGAGCGCGTCGGCGCAGCCGGGAATGCGGCGCGCCCTCGACCGCCGCCCACGCCGGGCGGCCGTTGCCGGGCACATGCCGGAGGCGCCCGGCTTGCGCGAAAGGGGGTTGTTGCGGCGCGCGAAACCGGGTCCCCTGCCGGCACGATCGCGAGCCGAGGAGCCCTCATGTCCGACCTGAACGCACGGAAGAACGCGCCCTCGCTGGAGGCGTTCTGGATGCCGTTCACGGCCAACCGCCAGTTCAAGGCGGCGCCGCGGATGTTCGTGGCCGCCGACGGGATGCACTACACCACCGACGACGGCCGCCAGGTGCTCGACGGGACGGCGGGCCTGTGGTGCTGCAACGCCGGGCACGGCCGCCGCGGGATCGCGAGCGCGGTCGAGCGCCAGCTCGCGACGATGGACTTCGCCCCGACCTTCCAGATGGGCCACCCGATCGCGTTCGAATTCGCCGAGCGCCTGGCCGAGATCGCGCCTGGGCCGGCCGGCGCCGCGCTCGACCGGGTGTTCTTCACCGGCTCGGGCTCGGAATCGGTCGACACCGCGCTCAAGATCGCGCTCGCCTACCAGCGGGCGGTCGGCCAGGGCACCCGCACCCGGCTGATCGGGCGCGAGCGCGGCTATCACGGCGTCGGCTTCGGCGGCATCTCGGTCGGCGGCATCGTCTCGAACCGCCGGGCCTTCCCGACGCTGCCGGGCACCGACCACCTGCGCCACACCCACGACCCGGCCCGCAACGCCTTCACCAAGGGCCAGCCCGAGCACGGGGCCGAGCTCGCCGACGACCTCGAGCGCCTCGTGGCGCTGCACGGCGCCGAGACCATCGCCGCCTGCATCGTCGAGCCGGTGGCGGGCTCGACCGGCGTGCTGGTGCCGCCGAAGGGCTACCTCGAGCGCCTGCGCGCGATCTGCGACGCGCACGGCATCCTGCTGATCTTCGACGAGGTGATCTCCGGCTTCGGGCGGCTGGGCGCGCCCTTCGCCGCCGACTTCTTTGGGGTGACGCCCGACCTCGTCTGCACCGCCAAGGGGCTGACCAACGGCACCATCCCGATGGGCGCGGTCTTCGCCGGCCGCCACGTCCACGACGCGCTGATGAACGGCCCGGACGGGATCGAGCTGTTCCACGGCTACACCTATTCCGGGCACCCGGTCGCCTGCGCGGCGGGGCTGGCGACCCTCGACATCTACCGCGACGAGGGCCTGCTCACCCGGGCGGCGGACCTCGCCGACGACTGGGCCGCGGCGATGCACGACCTGCGCGGGCGCGCCCGCGTCGTCGACATCCGCACCATCGGCCTGATCGCCGGGATCGAGCTGGAACCGCGCCCCGGCGCGCCGGGCAAGCGGGCCTACGACGTGTTCGTCGACTGCTTCGCGCGCGGCCTGCTGATCCGCGTCACCGGCGACATCGTCGCGCTCTCGCCGCCGCTGATCCTGGAGCACGGCCAGATCGGCGAGATCGCGCAGGTGCTGGGCGACGCGATCGACCGGGTGGCGTGAGGCCGGGGGCCCGGTTCCGCAATCCGGGCGATGCGGGCACCTCCCCTCCCCCGCAGAGGGGGAAGGGAAGAGGCGTCTTCGCTGCAACGCAACGCACGCCCGCTGGTTGAACCCGCATACGAAGGCCGCGCGCCTTCGGCAGCGAGGGTCATGCATGACGGGTTCGGTTCTGATCGTGGGCGCCAGCGGCATCGTCGGGAGCGCGGCCGCCGAGCGGTTCTCCGCCGAGGGCTGGGCGGTGGCGGGGCTGGCGCGCAAGCCCATGGCGCAGGACGGCGTCGTGCCCGTCGCCGCCGACCTGCAGGATCCGGCCTCCCTCCAGCGGGCGCTCGCGGGCCTCAAGCCGAGCCACGTGGTGCTCGCGACCTGGATGCGCCGCGACACCGAGGCCGAGATGATCCGCGTCAACGGCGCGATGGTGGAGAACCTGCTCGACGCGCTGCGGCCGGCGGCCTCGCTCCGGCACGTCGCCCTGGTCACCGGCCTGAAGCACTATCTCGGCCCGTTCGAGGCCTACGGGAAGGGCTCGGTGCCGCAGACCCCGTTCCGCGAGGACCAGGGCCGGCTCGACGTCGAGAACTTCTACTACGCCCAGGAAGATGCGGTGTTCTCGGCCGCCGCCCGCGACGGCTTCCGTTGGAGCGTCCACCGCCCGCACACGATCATCGGCAAGGCGGTCGGCAACGCCATGAACATGGGCACGACGCTGGCCGCCTACGCCACCCTGTGCCGCGAGACCGGCCGGCCGTTCCGCTTCCCAGGCTCCGGCATGCAGTGGAGCGGGCTGACCGACATGACCGACGCGCGGCTGCTCGCCCGCCACCTGCTCTGGGCCTCGACCAGCGCCGACGCGGCCAACCAGGACTTCAACGTCGTCGATGGCGACGTCTTCCGCTGGAGCTGGATGTGGGGCCGGATCGCGGCCTGGTTCGGGCTGACGCCCGAGCCGTTCGACGGCACGGTGCGGCCGCTCGAGGCGCAGATGGCCGAGGACGGCCCGGTCTGGGCGGAGATCGCTTCGCGCCACGGCCTCGCCGAGCCCGACCTCGCCAAGCTCGCCTCGCCCTGGCACACCGACGCCGACCTCGGCCGGCCGATCGAGGTGGTCACCGACATGAGCAAGAGCCGTCGGCTCGGGTTCCTCGCCTACCAGCCGACCGACGACGCGTTCTTCGACCTGTTCGCCCGCCTGCGGGCCGACCGGCTGATCCCGTGAGCCGCGCCTGACGGGACGGCCGGCGCGATCCCGCATCGAGCCGGCCGATGCCTCGCCCCGGCGGCGTAGACCGGCAAGGTCGCGCCAAGGGGAGATCTTGCGCATCCGAGGACCGTCCGGTCCTTATAGGGTGATCTTAACCGGGATCGACAATCACGGAGCCTTGCGACGAAGGATTCCGCGATGCTGGCCCATTTCTCGATCCGTGCGCGCCTGGTCGGCGCGGTGCTGGTGCTGTTCCTGCTGACGGCCGGGCTCGGCGGCTTCTGCTACGCGCGCCTGCACGCCCTCAGCACCGTGACCGACGCGCTCGCGGGCAATGCGCTGCCGTCCACCCGCATCCTCGGGCGGCTCGCCACCAACTTTGAGGCGCTGCGCAGCCGGCAGCTCGCCTACCTCGTCTCCAGCGACGAGCGGCGGCCGCAATCGCTGCCGCGGCTGCGCGCCAGCATGGCCGAGCTGGACGCGGACCTGAAGGACTATGCCGCCTTCGTCAGCCCCGGCGAGGAGGCGCTGTGGGAGGCGGTGAAGGCAACCGTGCCGGCCTACTCGGCGATGGGCGAGGAATTCCTGCGGCGGCTGCAGGCGGGCGACGCGAAGGGCGCGAGCGCGCACCTCCTCGACGGCATGCTCCCCGCGCTCAACGCCGCGCGCGCCGCGCTGAAGGCCGACCTCGCCTTCAACGACGCCGCCGGCCGGGCGAGCGCCGAGAGCGCCACGGCGCTCGGCGAGCAGGCGCGCTTCGCCATCGCCGTCGGCCTCGGCCTCGTCGCGGCGACGGCGTTGGCGGTCGGGTGGATGTCGGTGTTCACGATCTCCGTGCCGGTGCAGCGGATGGCCCGGGTGATGGACACGGTGGCGGCGGGCGACACCGCGATCGCCGTGCCGCATACCGGCGAGCGCAGCGAGATCGGCGCCATGGCGGCGGCGGTGCAGGTGTTCAAGGACAACCTGATCCGCACCCGCAAGCTCGAGGCCGACACGGCGCAGGCGCGGCTGGCGGCCGAGGCGCAGCGCAAGGCCGGCATGCGCCAGATGGCCGACGACTTCGAGGCGGCGGTCGGCGGGATCATCGGCATGGTGTCGTCCTCGGCGACCGAGCTGCAAGCCACCGCCCAGACCCTGACCGCGACGGCGACCGAGACGGCCGGCCAGTCCACCACGGTCGCGGCCGCGGCCGAGGAGGCCGGCACCAACGTCAACACGGTGGCGGCGGCCGCCGAGGAGCTCGGCTCCTCGGTGGCCGAGATCGGCCGGCAGGTCGGCGGCTCGGCCGAGCTCGCGCATCTGGCCGTGCGCGAGGCCGACCAGACCGGCGCCCGGGTGCAGGAGCTGAGCGCGGCGGTGTCGCGGATCGGCGCCGTGGTCGGGCTGATCTCGGACATCGCCGGCCAGACCAACCTGCTGGCCCTGAACGCCACCATCGAGGCGGCCCGCGCCGGCGCGGCCGGCAAGGGTTTTGCCGTGGTCGCCTCCGAGGTGAAGGCCCTGGCCGAGCAGACCGCCAGGGCGACAAGCGAGATCTCGGGCCAGATCGCGCAGATCCAGGCCTCGACCGGTCAGGCGGTCGCCTCGATCGGCGGGATGACCGGGCGCATCCGCGAGATCAACGCGGTGGCCACCGCGATCGCGGCGGCGGTCGAGGAGCAGGGCGCGGCGACCCAGGAGATCGTGCGCAACGTCGGCCAGGCGGCGATGGGCACGGCCGAGGTGACCAGCAACATCACCGGCGTCGCCGGCGCCGCCGAGGAGACCGGGGCGGCCGCGACCCAGGTGCTCGGCGCGGCGTCCGAGCTGTCGCGCCAGTCCGAGCACCTCGCCGCCGAGGTCGGGCGCTTCCTCGCCACCGTGCGCGCCGCCTGACCGGGCGGGATCAGGCCGGCTCGGTCCCGCACCATTCGGCCACGAACAGCGCCATCGCCGTGGTGATGCGCCGGACCGAGGCGAGGCTGACGCGCTCGTCGAAGCCGTGAATGTTCTCGCTCCGCGGGCCGTAGCACAAGGCCGGCACCCGCTCGTAGAGGGCGTGCACCCGGGTATCGAGGTAGCAGGGCGACATGACGCTCGTGAGCGCCGTCCCGACCGCCGCGCGGTGGGCGGCGGCGAGCACGTTCTCGGCGTCCGAGCCCGGCTCCAGCACGTAGCCCTCGGCGAAGAAGCCGTCGAAGCTCACCCGCGGCGGCGTGCCCGACAGGAACGGGTCGGTGCGGGCGAAGGCGCCGACCGCCGCCTCGATCTCGGCGGCGGCGTCGGCCGCGCGGAGACCGGGATAGAGCGCGATCCGGCAGCCGATGCGGCACCAGGCCGGCACCGAGGAGATCCAGTCGCCGCCCTCGATCCGGCCGATATTGAGGTTGATCGGGTGCTCGGCCTCGGCGAAGTGCGGCCGGCCGGCCCGGTCGGCGTTCCAGCGCGCCTCGACCGCGCGCAGGGCGCCGATCACCCGGTAGGTCGCGTCGATGGCGTTGGCGCCGGCCCCCATCTCGCGCACGTGCACCGGGCGCCCGCGCACCTCGACCGTGAACCACAGCACGCCGGTGTTGGCCCGCACCAGGGCCTCGTCCATCGGCTCGGGGATCAGCACCGCGTCGGCGCGGTAGCCGCGCAGATGCGCCGCGAGCGCGCCGTTGCCGGTGGATTCCTCCTCGACCACCGACTGGATCGTCACGGTGGCGGCCGGCTGCAGGCCGATGCGGCGCAGGGCGTCGAGGGCGAATAGGTTGGCCGCGTGCCCCGCCTTCATGTCGGCGGCGCCGCGCCCGTACATCCAGTCGCCGGCGATCACCGGATCGAAGGGCGGGTGCGTCCACAGATCGAGCGGCCCGGGGGGCACCACGTCGACATGGGCCTGGAGGATCAGCGAGCGCCCGCGCTCGTCCCGCGGCCGGTGGATGCCGACCACCACCGGCGCCTCGGAATGCCCGGCCGCGACCTTGGCGCCGCCGGGATGGGCCTCGACCGCGGCGGCGTCGATGCCGAACCGCTCGGTGGCGTAGCCGCGCGCGCGGAAGCCGCGGAACACGAAATCCTGGATCGCGTGCTCGGCGCCGCGGGTCGAGCCGAACCGCACCAGCGCCTGGGTGTGGGCGACCTGGTCGGCGAACCCGTCCGCGACGGAAGCCGCGATGCGGGCGGCCAGGGCAGGATCGAGGCGCATGCGGGGTCCTCAGGGCTCGCGACGGCGGAACGCCGCGAGCCTACCGCGCCCGCGCGCGCCGGCCTAGGCGAAGGCCGGCGCGGCATGCCTTCGCGCAGCGGTCGCCGGCGAGACGACCGGAAGCCCTGGGCCGGATCGCACGCGTCGCCCCATCGAATGCGGAACGCGATCGGGACATCGCCTCGTTCCGACGCCGCGATTCGCCCCGAGGTCACCCGACCTCGTCGCCTCGGAGATCTTGCGGTTCGCGCGCAGGCCGGCTGCGCTGGGCGATCGCCTTGCCGACCGTGAACAGGAGCATCCGACTCATCGTCTTCATCTCGTGCGTGCCGTGCTCGTCGATGACGGCATGCGCGGCCATGACCGCGTCGGCGACCGCTTTCAGATCAGGCGTGTGATCCACAAGCATTTCCTTCCTGCACGGGAAGATAAAATGTAAAATTTTTACAGAGCTGTGCCTGTCTCTATTTTTGTACATTATTTACGATTTTACTACCCCCTCTGCAATGCTAAGATGCATTCCCGTCGAGCTAGAGACGGATACACGAGGGAATAGGATGGATATGCCGACACCTAAGGGGACCGACATGGCCCCTGAAGTCAGCGGTTCCGAGACGCTCGCTCAGCTCGCGCTGATGCTCGGCTGCTCCCCAGACTCATTCTTCGAGCAGTCCAACGCCGGCTACCCGAAGGATGCCTCGCTGCTCATCCAGACTTGGCTGGCGATCAAATCGCCGAAAGGGCGCGACGCGGTGTTCGCGTTCGCCCGCGAAATGCTGCGGGCGGAGAAGCAGTAAGATCACGCGGATTGCTCGGCACCTCTCCCTTGGATGGAGAATCGGATCACGCTCGATAAGTAAAAATATGACGATTTATCCGGGAATTCCACCTGATTGATGTCCATGGTACGGCTCGGAGCGATTGCTGATCTATGTATCGCGCACCATGTATTCTTGGTGGTCGGCTCGTTTCAGGGCGCTGACGATTGAGGGACAGCGTGTGCTCTTGCCCGCAACGCGAGAGCACACGTGGCAGATCTCCAGCAGCCCGCCCTGCGCAACCGCCTCCTGCGCGCGCTGCCTCCGGAGGACTTCGCCGCCCTGGCGCCTGCGCTGCGTCCCGAGGCGATCCCGCTCCGGCGCGTGCTCATCTCGGCCAACACGCAGATCACGAGCGTCCACTTCGTGGAGGCGGGCATTGTCTCCGTCACCTCCGATGCGCCCAGCGGCCGCATCGAGATCGGGCTGCTCGGCCGCGAAGGCTTGGTCGGGGCCGCCCCGGTCCTGCTCGACGACGATCGCAGCCCGTTCACCCACTTCGTGCAGGCGGCCGGGCACGTCTTGACAGTCGATGTGCCCGACCTGCGCGCCGAAGTGGAGCGACGCCCCGCCCTACGGAGCCTCCTGCACCGATACATCCAGACCCAAACCATCCAGACCGCACAGACCGCGTTCGCGAACGCCCGCGGCGGTACGCCGACCCGCCTCGCCCGTTGGCTGCTGATGTGCCACGATCGCGGCGAGGGCGACGACATCACGGTCACGCAGGAGTTCATGTCGCTGATGCTGGGCGTCGAACGGCCCGGCGTGACGATGGCGATGAAGGTTCTCGAGAAGGACGGCCTCGTCGGCAAGCGCCGGGGCCACGTCCAGATCATCGACCGCGAGCGTCTGCTCGATGTGGCGGGGGACGGCTACGGCTTGGCCGAGACCGAGTACGCCCGGCTGATCGAGGGAAGCGACGCTCCGGAGGCGCGGTAGTCCGCGCCACGACCGCGTCACGGGTCGGGCCGACACCGAGCCGCGGAGGGGACTTGCCGCCGGTGGATGCCCGCGGGGCGGACGCCTCGGGAGCGGCCGTCGCGCGCCCGCCGGCTCGCGACCCGCCTCATGCCAAGCCTCGCCGAGCGTGACGCATCGCGGCTTGGCCCCCGCGACTGCGGGGCGGCGGTCGTCCGCCGGACCTCATGGGTCCTGACCCATGAGACCCGGTATCAGTCGTGCGCCGCGGGGATCGCGCTATCGATGCGCGCTGCGGTGACGCTCACCCGCACGCGGTGCCAGCAGGCGCAGAGGTAGCCCTTGTGGTTCCAGGTGTCGTCCGGCAGCGCCGGCTGCGTCTGGCTGGCGGCGTCCCAGGCGCGGACCGCGAGCTCGTGCTCGCCCGGCGGCAGATCGAGCTCCACCGCCCAGAACGTCCAGGCGAACGGCGCGCCGGCCGCGTGCTCCAGGTCGGCCTGCCGCCAGGACCGGCCGCCGTTGCCGGAGACGTCGACACGCACGATGGCCCGGTCGCCGCTCACCGCGTAGCCGCGAACCCTGGTGCGACCGGCGCGGAGGGCGGCGCCGCGCTCCGGCTCGCAGATCGCGGCGTTCAGCGGCATCGTGTCGATGGTGTGCCCCCGGGCCGGGTCCGCCGTCTCGGCGCCGACGTCGGGCGGGTACAGCTTGTAATCCTCGGCCTGGATCGGGTTGTCGGACGGGCGATCCTGCACGGCGAGGCGCCGGAGCCATTTGGGGCTGCGCACGCCGGCGAATCCCGGCACCACCGCGCGGACCGGGAAGCCGTGCTCAGGCAGCAGGGCTTCCCCGTTCATGGCGTAGGCGAGCAGGGTCTCGGGCGCCATCGCCTTGGCGAGCGGGATCGAGGCGCCGTACGGGCGGCCGTCCACCCGGTCGTGGCTCTCGAAGGCCACGTGGAGATCGGCGCCCTCGGTGACGCCCGCCGCGCGCAGGAGGTCGCCGAGGCGCACGCCCGTCCACGCGGCCGTGCCGATCGCCCCGGCATCCCACGGGTCGCCCGAGACCGGGGCGACCGCCCGCATGTCGGCGCGCCGGTTGCCGGCGCACTGCAGCGTCGCCGTGACCGTGACCTGCGGGAAGCAGGTCCGCAGGTCGTGCAGCGAAAGCGCCCGCGCGGCACCGTCTCCGCCCTCGACGGCGAGGCGCCAGGTGTCGGGGTCGAGGTCCGGCAGGTCGCCGTGCGAGCGGACGTAGAAGTCCTCCGCCGGGGTCCGGTAGGCGGCCCGCAACCGGGCGAGCGGCGGCTCGGCGTTGTAGGGCCGATCGCCGTGGACGATCAGGCGTGCCTTTCGCTCGGCCAGGCTCGACATCGGGGCTCCCGTTCGGATGCGGACACGGGCCATGAACGCGCCGGCGGCGCGAAGGCTCACGCGCCGCCCCGAAACGGCCCGGGCGACATCGTCACAGGCGTTGGCGCGCTCCCGCGCGCGCCCGATCCCGGGGATCGGGTCCGGGCCGGGGAGCCCGAGCGGCTACTTCGTGGCGTGGAGGGTCGGCGGCCCGAGATGCTGCAGGAAATCCGGCTTGCCGAGGCTCACCCCGGCGGCCCGCAGAATGCCGTAGGCCGTGGTGACGTGAAAGAAGAAGTTCGGAAGCGCGAAGCCGGTGAGGTAGCCCTGCCCGCTGAAGCGGTATCCCATGCCGTTCGGGAACGTCAGCTCCACCGCGCGCTCCGCACCGAGGGCCAGAGCCGCCGGATCGACGCCCTCGACGAAGGCGATCGTCCGGGCGCAGCGCGCCTTGAGCTCGGCGAAGCTCGCCTCGACGTCGGGCATCGCGGGCGCCGCGATCCCGGCGAGCCGGGCCACCGCGTTCTTCGCGCTGTCGGACGCCATCTGATACTGGGCCGGCAACGGCTTCATGTCCGGAGCCAGCCGCCGGCCGAGCAGGTCGGCCTCCGGCTTCTCCGCCGCCGCCTTGTCGAGCCACGCGCTCATGTTGCCAAGCGCGTGGACGAAGACCGGGACGCTGACGTCGTGGATGCTGATGCTCATCCGGCCTGGCTTAGGCGGCGGCCCGGGACGACGCGGTGACGGGGCGCACACCGCGCGCGGGCACGCCGGGCGACGGGGCCGCACGGCCGGCGGGTCGCGTCGGGACCGTGCGGTCCGGGCGCCGGCCTGGGCTGCCGGTCGAAGGGCGGTTCGCCGCGACGCGGTCGGCAGCGCCTGCCCGGCGCGGTGATTCCGGAGACCGGCACGACGGGAGAGGCGGTGCGCCCCGGCCTGTTCTCCCTCACCATCGACCACGGCACCCCCAACTTCGCCCGCGCGCTGCGTGACGGGGATCTGCGCCGGACCGTCGCGCACGAGGCGCACCACGGCATGCGCATGGCCGGGCCCGGCTACGGCTGGACGCTCGGCGAGGCCCTCGTGAGCGAAGGCTTGGCGGGGCGGTTCGTCGGCCACCTGTTCGATTCGCCGCCCGAGCCGTGGGAATGCGCGGTGACCGACGCGGAACTCGCGGCCAACCTGCCGGACGACGCGACGCTCGCGGGCGCCGGGCACGACCACCGCGCCTGGTTCTTCGGGGCAGGACGGTATCCGCGCTGGCTTGGCTACACCCTCGGCTACCGGATTGTGGGCGACTGGCTCGAAGCGGACGCCGACACCGGCGGTGGCGCATGGGTCGACATCCCCGCGCCCGACGTCATCGTGGCGGCGCGCGGGCGCACGCTGCCGAACCTCTGACCGCCGGCCCGGGCCGCCTCCCAGCCCCGAGGCGGAATGGCCAAGCCGGTCGATGACGGCGGCTTCCGACACCGGCGGATGCTTGTCCGCACGGCCGGCACGGGCCGAGATCGGCCGGTCCGCTCTGCGACCGGATCGGATGGAAAGCGGCCCCTGGCGTTTTCCCCGGAAGCAGACGTCCGGAGTCGGACCCGACCACGCCCTTGACGCCGACGTCGGTGGTTTTCGAAAGCCGACGAAGGCGGCGTTCCGGACGGTCAGCGCGATCGAAGACTTGCACTCCTAGAAGTTGTACTTCCGGTTGCATCAAATGCGATCGACTTTGCTATCACCCTGTCCTGCCGGATGCTGCATGATGAACTCACACGGCGGGTGCCAGACTTTTCAGCCGACGCCTTCAGCGCAAGCCAACATCAGAAAGCTCAGATCATGCTGACCCGCGGCCTCAATTGGCTTTTCCTCCGGGCCTTGGGTTCGCCCGCCTGCGGTTGGGTGGTGCGCACGGTCATCGTCTCGACGTCGGGAGACGCATCACCTCGTGCCGACGGCAGGGCCTCCAAGATGATCCTGATCCGGTAGTCGGAGGGTTCGCCGAGAGGCGGCTCGGCTCAAGCCGCCCGCGCAAGATCGCCCTCGATCGAGGCGAGCGCACGCTCCAGCGCCGCGAAGCAGATCGGGTCGAACGCAGTGCCGAGATCCGCGCGCATGATGCCGAGCGCCTTCTCGAGCGACATGGCCGCCCGGTAGGGCCGGTCGGCTGTCAGCGCGTCGAACACGTCGGCGACCGAGACGATGCGGGTCTCGGGCTCGATCGCGTCGCCGCTCAAGCCGCGCGGATAGCCCTTCCCGTCCAGCCGTTCGTGGTGTCCGCCACCGATGCGGGCCATCTCATGGAACACGGCCGCGCGGGTCAGGATGGTCTCGGAGAGGGACGCGTGATTGCGCATGTCCCGCCACTCCGCGTCATCCAGCTTGCCGTTCTTGTCGAGGATCGCGTTCGAGACCCCGAGCTTGCCGACGTCGTGAAGCAGCGCAGCCCGCTTCAGCCAGCGGCGGCGCTCCGACGTGTAGCCAAGCTCGGCCGCAATCATGTCGGCGTAGACGGCAACCCGCTCCGAATGGCCGGAGGTGAACGGGCTCTTGGCGTCGATGATCTGCGCGAAGGCACGGGCGATGTCGTCGAGGTAGTCCTCATCAACGACGATCGGGCTGACCGGTGCCAACGCGAACACCGCCTCCTCGACCTCATCCGAGGCCAGGGTATCCCAGAAGCCGGGTTCGGATGCGGCCGCTTCGAAGCAGGCGACGATCTGAGGATCGAACCATGTGCCCGAGCGCGCCCGCACCTCGGCCATCGCGGCCGCGGGGCCGGCTGCGGTGTGGAACACGTCCACGACCTGAGCGAGCAACGCCATCCGTGCGTAGAGCGGGATCCCCGGGCCGACCAGGCGGTCCGGTCTGCCGCCGCCGTTCCAGTGCTCGTCCAGCGCGTGGATGGCCTCGCAAACGCTCGCGGGGAAGCGAAGCTGCCGGGCGATCTGGGCACCGCGCTGGCAGCGGGTTTGGATCAGTTCGTCGGTGATCGCTCCGCCGTTCTGCAGGATGTTGAGCACGGCACGGAAGCGTTCGGCGAGGCCGGCCTTGAGGCCGGTATGAGAGAAGACGAAGCCGAGCACCTTCGGCAGGCTGTCGCTCACCGTCTTGAAGTCGCGTTTGAAGCTGAGATCGTCGGACAGATAGAGCTCGCAGATGCGCGCGGCGTTGCTGGAGCACCCGAGATCCTTCAGCATCACCGTGTGGTAGAGTTCCCAGAGCTGCAAGTCCGGGAGGCCCATCTCGCGGCCGATGTGGAAGCCGATCCAGGTCGCGCGCACGCAATGCCCGACGGGCTGACCTTCCGTCAGGTCGAGGGCGTGGCTCAAGGCACCGAGCACTTCCGACAGCTGGATCGTCCTGGCTTCCTCGTCGCCGCCTGATACAATCCGCATCGTTCTCGTCCGGCCTCTTGGCTTATCGGTCTCGATAGGCGGCAAGACTGCCTCAAGAACCTGATCAAAGCGTTGCGTTGCCTTGCGCGCGCCGATCCGCCCCGAGCGGACCTTTCCAGCGTCCGCAAAGCGTCGCAGCTTCTCGGATCGCCGGCAGAGCCCCTACCGCCCCGCGATCAGCGCCTTGAGGCGGGTGGCGAGGGCGTCCATCGGGAAGGGCTTGGTCAGCACCTCCATGCCGGGGTCGAGGTGGCCGTGGCCGAGGATCGCGGTCTCGGCGTAGCCGGTGATGAACAGCACCTTGAGGTCGGGCCGGCCGACGCGGGCCGCGTCCGCCATCTGGCGGCCGTTCATGCCGCCGGGCAGGCCGACGTCGGTGACGAGCAGGTCGATGCGCATGTCCGATTGCAGCACCGCCAGGCCGGCGACGCCGTCGGCCGCCTCGATCGCGGTGTAGCCGAGATCCTCCAGCACCTCGGTGACCAGCATGCGCACCGAGGGCTCGTCGTCGACGATCAGCACCGTCTCGCCCTGCTCGGCACGGGCGGCCTCGGCGGGGACGGGCGCCCCGTCGTCGCCGTCGGCCTCGCCGTGGTGGCGCGGCATGTACAGGCAGACGGCGGTGCCCCGGCCGGGCTCGGACCGGATCCGCACCTGGCCGCCCGATTGCCGGGCGAAGCCGTGGATCATCGACAGGCCGAGGCCCGTCCCCTGGCCCATCGGCTTCGTGGTGAAGAACGGTTCGAACACCCGGGCCACCACCTCGGGCGGCATGCCGGTGCCGGTGTCGGTCACGCACACCGCGAGATACTCGCCCTCGGGGATGTCGTGCGCGGTCGCGGCCGCCCGGTCCAGCCGGGAGTTGGCGGTCTCGATGGTGATGCGGCCGCCGTTCGGCATCGCGTCGCGGGCGTTGATGCAGAGGTTCAGCAGCGCGTTCTCGAGCTGGCCCGGATCGATCAGTGCCGGCCACAGGTCCGCCGCGCCGACCCGCTCCAGCGCGATCTCGGGGCCGATGGTCCGGCGGATCAGCTCCTCCATCCCGCCGATCAGCCCGTTCACGTCGGTCGGCTTCGGCGTCAGCGTCTGCCGGCGCGAGAAGGCGAGCAGGCGGTGGGTCAGCGCGGCCGCGCGGCGGGCCGCCCCCTGCGCCACGCCCATGTAGCGCTCGAGGTCGTCGAACCGGCCCTGGCCGATCCGGCTCTGCATCAGCTCCAGCGCGCCGGAGATGCCGGCCAGCAGGTTGTTGAAGTCGTGCGCCAGGCCGCCGGTGAGCTGGCCCACCGCCTCCATCTTCTGCGATTGCCGCAAGGCCGCCTCGGTCTGCATCAGCTCGGCCGTCCGCTCGGCGACGCGCTGCTCCAGGGTCTCGTTGAGGGCGCGCAGCGCCGCCGCCGCCCGGTCGCGCTCCGCCTGCACGGCGCGGCGCTCCTCGACGTCGATCAGCACGCCGGGGAAGCTCGACGGGGTGCCGTCCTCGGCCCACTCGACCCGGCCGTTGGCCTCGATCCAGTAGTAGCGCCCGTCCGTCCGGCGCACGCGGTACTGATGCGCGTAGGCGCCGCCCTTCCGGATCGCCGCGTCGATCGCCGCGGCCAGGCCGACCTGGTCGTCGGGGTGGACGGTGGCGACGATCTGGGCGAGCGGGATGCCGGTGCGGCCGAGCGCCGGGTCGAGACCGAAGCTGCGGGCGAAGGCCTCGTCGACGGTGAACCGGTCGGTCGGCAGGTCCCAGTGCCAGGTCCCGATGATCGCGCCGGCCTCGAGGGCGAGCTGCACCCGCTCGGCATTCTCGCGCGCCAGGGTCTCGCTGACGCGCAGGCGCTCCTCCGCGCGCTTGCGCTCGGTGACGTCGTTGAAGAAGATCGCGATCTGCCGCTCGGCCGGATCCCCGACCCGCACGGCGCGCACGTCGAACCAGCGCGCGAACGCCTCCGCATAGCTCTCGAACGTCGCCGGCTCCCCGGTCCAGGCGACGCGGCCGTAGGTCTCGAACCAGAACCGCTCCAGGTCGGGCGCGAACTCGGTGACCCACTTGCCGCGCAGGTTGACCCCGGCCTGGCGCTCGAAGGCCGGGTTCGCCTCGATGAAGCGGTAATCGATCGGGCGCTCGCCCTCGAACCGCACCTCGACGATGGCGAAGGCGGTCTCGATGGTCTCCAGGAGCGTGCTGAAGCGGTCCTGCGTCGCGCGCAGGCGCTCGCCGGCCTCGTGCTGCTGGGTGCGGTCGCGGACGATCTTGACGTAGCCCTGGTGGACGCCGTCCTCGTCGCGCAGCGGCATCAGCGCGCCGGAGGCCCAGAACCGGCTGCCGTCCCGGCGCAGGTGCCAGCGCTCGTCGCTCGCCTGGCCCTCGGCGAGGGCGGCGCGCATCTCCCGCTCGACGCAGCCCGCGGCCCGGTCCTCCGCGGTGAAGATGCGCGCCGACGACCCGCCGACGACCGCCTCGCGGGGCCAGCCGAAGATGGTCTCCGCCCCCGCGTTCCACTCCGTCACCGCGCCTTCCGGGTCGGTGACGATGACGGCGAAGTCGATGGCGCTCTCGATGACGTTCTGAAGGCGGTGGCGTCCGGGCATGGCCCCGGTTTAGCCGCATCCGCCGCGCGATTTATGTAGCCGCCCGGCCACGCCGGCGCGTCGGTTGCGGAGCGACCCTTTTGCGGGTCGGCCGTTCCGATGCCGCGAGACCCGCTTGCCCCTGCCGGGCCGCGCGGATCCCGGCCGCGCCGGGCGCGGTTCCGCCACCGGTTGCACGTTTCGGTTGCCCGCCACATACTCGCGCGTGCCGCCTGCGGACCAACCCGGGGGCCGACGGCGATCGGGGGCGGGGCGTGGCACAGGGAACGCAGATGCGCACGCATCTGTGCGGCATCAGGACGGCGTGGACGGAGCGCGGCTCCGCCGGGGAGGCCGTCGCCGAGATCGCGCGGGCGGTCGGCGCCGACGCGGCCCAGCTCCTGGTGTTCTTCTCCCCCGACTACGACCCCGAAAACCTGAGCCGGCGGCTGGCCGAGGCGTTTCCGCGGGCCGAGATTTCCGGCTGCACCATGTCGGGCGGGATCGCGCCGGCCGGCGGGCTCGACCGCGGCCTGGTGGCGATCGCGTTCCCGGCGGACGGCTTCCGCATCGTCTCGACGGTGCTCGACGCGATCGACCACCTCGACGTCGAGCGCACCGCGGGCGCGGTGCGGGCGCTGCGCCGCCGGCTCGAGCCGCACGGGCCCGACCACGCCCAGCCGACCCGCTGCTTCGCGCTCTCGCTGATCGACGGGCTCGCCAACGCCGAGGAGACCGTGGTCTCGGCCATCGCCTGGGCGCTGGAGGGCATCCCGCTGGTCGGCGGCTCGGCCGGCGACGACCTCACCTTCCGCGACGCGGTGCTGCTGCACGGCGGCGCGATCCACCGCAACGCCGCCGTACTGCTCCTCGTCGAGAGCGACTTTCCGGTGCAGATCTTCAAGAGCGACAACTTCGAGCCGACCGACGTGAAGTTCGTGGTGACCGCCTCGGACGGCGAGTCGCGCACCGTCTACGAGCTCAACGCCGAGCCGGCCGCGCGCGAATACGCCATGGCGGTGGGGCTCGACCCCGAGCGGCTGACGCCGATGAGCTTCGCCGCCTACCCGCTCGCGGTGAAGGTCGGCGGCGAATACTTCTGCCGCTCGATCCGGCGGCTCAACGCCGACGGCTCCCTCAGCTTCTTCTGCGCCATCGACGAGGGCGTGGTGCTGACGCTGGCCGAGCCGCGCGACATCGTCGCCTCGACCCGGGCGGAGCTCGCCCGGCTCGACCGGGCGCTCGGCGGCGTCGACCTGATCATCGGCTTCGAATGCGTGCTGCGCCGGCTCGACGCCGAGAGCCGGCAGGTGCGCCAGGGCATCGCCGACCTCTACCGGCGCTACGACATGGTCGGCTTCGAGACCTACGGCGAGCAGTACCGGGCGATGCACCTCAACCAGACGTTGACCGGCATCGCCATCGGCAAAAGGCCCGCGGACGAGAGGCTTGCGAGCGAAGGGCCTGCGGAGGCGACGTCCGCCCCGCCGGCGCTCCCGTGACCCTGCACGACGCCGGTCTGGAGGGCGAGGCGTCCCTGCGCCGGCGCATCGCCAAGCTCGAGCGGATCAACGCCGCGCTGATGGCGCATGTGGAGCGCAGCACCGACCAGCGCGGCGGCGCCTATGCTTTGTTCCAGACCGCGATCACCCTGGAGGGCCGCGTCCGCACCCGCACCGAGGAGCTGACGGCGCTGATGCACCGCCTCGAGCGCTCGAACGAGGCGCTGGTGGCGGCCAAGGAGGAGGCCGAGACCGCCAACCGCTCCAAGACCCGGTTCCTGGCCGCCGCCAGCCACGACCTGCTGCAGCCGCTGAACGCCGCCCGCCTCTCGATCTCGGCGCTCGCCGACCTGCCGCTCGGGCCCGAGGCGAGCCTGATCGGCGCCCAGGTCGAGCGCGGCCTGCAGACGATCGAGGACCTGATCAAGACCCTGCTCGACATCTCCAAGCTCGATGCCGGCATCGTCCACCCGCAGGTGCGGCCCGTGCCGCTGCCCGACCTGCTGGCGGGGCTGGCGGCGAGCTTCGCGCCGTTCGCCGCACGCAGGGGCCTGCGCCTGGTGGTGCGCAGCCCGGAGCTGGCGGTGTCGAGCGACGGCATCCTGCTGCGGCGCATCCTGCAGAACCTGCTCTCCAACGCGATCCGCTACACCGCGTCCGGCGGCGTCGCCCTGGTCGCGCGCCGCCGCGCCGGCACGGTCCGGGTCGACGTGATCGATACCGGCTGCGGCATCGCCGCCGACGAGCACGCGCTGGTGTTCGACGAGTTCTACCGCGGCAGCGCGAACGGCGCCGGGACGCCGCCGCGCGCCGCCGAGGGCGACGGGCCGGGCCTCGGCCTCGGGCTCTCGATCGTGCGGCGCCTGGCGCTGGCGCTCGACCACCCGCTGGCGCTGGCCTCCCGCCCGGGGCGCGGCACGCGGGTGTCGCTCACCCTGCCCCCGAGCGCCGTGCCGGCCGCGTCCGAGCCCGCGGCGCGGCCCGGGCCGGTGGCGACGCGGCTCTCGGGCGCCCGCGTCGTCGTGGTCGAGAACGACGCCGCCACCGCCGACGCGCTCGAGCGGCTGCTTAAGAACTGGGATGCGCGCGTCGCCACCTTCCGCGATCCCGCCGGCGTCGCGGCCGCCCTGCGTGCGGGCGCGCTCGCGCCCGACATCCTGATCCTCGACTACCACCTCGACGACGGCGCCCGCGGGCTCGACGTCGCCGCCCTGCTCCGGGAAGGGCGCACCGCGCCGCTGCCCGTCATCGTCACCACCGCCGACCACGCCCCCGAGATCGCGGCGGAGGCGGCAGCCCTCGGCGCCGAGCTGGTGCACAAGCCGATCAAGCCGGCGCAGCTGCGCGCGCTGCTGACCTCCATGCTGACGTGAGGACGGGCGAGCCGGCGCCGCGTCGTCGTCGCGAGACCGCGTATCGGCCCGGTCCCGCCCCTCGGAGGGCCCGCAGCCCTCGGCCTCAATGCGCCGGCGCGATCTCGGCCGCGGCGGGCGCGTGCTTCTTCCGCTTGCGCTTGCGCACCGTCACGACCGCGTCGGCCTCCTCGTCGGCGCCGCGCTCGGACAGGGCGAAGCCGTGCAGGTCCGCCGACGCGTCCGCGGCCGGGGCCTCGGCAAGGGCGTAGAACGCGGCGCGGACGATCTCCTTCTTGCTCGCCTCCGGGTGCTTCTCCCGGATGGCCGCGCGGATCGCCTTCGGCGTCATCCCGGGCGTGACGACGCTGCGCATCGTCGCCGCGATCTCCTGCATCGATGCCATGGGTTCGTTCCTTCATGCGACGGGCCGCCCGCGCTCCGGCTCCGGCTTAACCCAAGTTACATTTCGATGACACGGCCACACTGCTGGCATATCGCCGACCAGACCTTGCCCGCGCCGCGCCGACCCCGTATCCCACCCGGGTTCCTTCACGAGACCGGAACCAACTCAGGGCGCACCTCTGCCAAGAGGCGCGCCTTTTTCGTCGGCGCCGATCCCGGCACGGGCGCTGCCGAATCGCATGGGATCATGCGTCGAGCGCCATCAGGCTGGCGTTGCCGCCCGCCGCCGCCGTGTTGATCGACACCGTGCGTTCCGCGAACAGGTCCGAGAGCTCGTAACCCGCCTCCGGATCGGAGGCCGTGGGGATCGACAGGATCGTGAGGATCGGCCCGTCGCGCTCGGCGATCCGGCGGACCAGCCCCGCGAGATCGGCCCGCTCGCCCGCGTGCAGCACCCCGCCGAGGCCGGGGGCGCCCGCGGGATCCTCGGCGGGGACGATCCTCCGCAGGACCGCCGCGGGCAGGCCGTCGAGCAGGCCCGACGACGCCCGCTCCGCCGCGATCACCGCGCGCTGGCCGGTGGCCAGGATCGCGCCGAGCTGGCGCAGGGTTCCCGCCTCGTCCGAGGCGAGCCCCGCGATCGGGCCGCGCGGGCGGAGGCCGTAGCTGTTGCGCTCGCCGACCGGGCCCGGCAGCACCGATTCGGTCAGCGCGGGCATCCGGGCGAGATCGCGCTCGACCCGGGACGCGACCTCGGCGTGGCCCCGCTGCCGGAGCCAGCCGATGTAGGCCCGAGCGACCGGATCGACGACCGCCTCGGCCGGGGACCGGGCCGCGTCGGCGGGGGCATCGGCCCAGGACGGGGCCGGGCGCGTCATCAGCCGGCGGAGGTAGCGCGGCCCGCCGGCCTTCGGCCCCGTGCCGGACAGGCCCGTGCCGCCGAACGGCTGCACGCCGACGACGGCGCCGATGGTGTTGCGGTTGACGTAGACGTTGCCCGCCCCGATCCGGTCGAGGACGCGCGTCACCGTCTCCTCGATGCGGGTGTGCAGGCCGAAGGTCAGCCCGTAGCCGGTGGCGTCGATGGCGTCGACGAGGGCATCGAGGTCGTCCCGCCGGTAGCGGAGCACGTGGAGAACCGGTCCGAACACCTCGGCCTCCACGTCCGAGACCCGGTCGATCGCGATCACCGTCGGGGGCACGAAGCTGCCCGCGTCCAGGGCCGTATCCTTCCGCCCTTGCGGGTTCTCGCCCCCTTGCGTGATCGCGTGGCCCCGGCTCCGCATCGTCTCGATGTGGCGGAAGATCCCTTCGGCCGCCTCGGCGGTGATCACCGGGCCGACGTCGACGGACAGGCGCCGGGGATCGCCCACCGCGAGCTCGCGCAGGGCCCCGTGCAGCATAGCGAGCGTCCGCTCGGCGATCTCCTCCTGCAGGCACAGGATGCGCAGGGCCGAGCAGCGCTGGCCGGCCGAATCGAAGGCGGAGGCGAGGACGTCCGCCACCACCTGCTCGGGCAGGGCGGAGGAATCCACGATCATCGCGTTCTGCCCCCCGGTCTCAGCGACGAGCGGCACCGGCCGCCCGTCCGCGGTCAGGCGGTCCGCCAGCGTCCGCTGGATCAGGCGGGCGACGGCGGTCGAGCCGGTGAACATCACGCCCTGGACCCGGGCATCGCCGACGAGCGCCGCGCCGACCGCGCCCGCACCGGGCAGGAGATGCAGCACCCCCGCCGGGATCCCGGCCTCGCCCAGCAGCCGGACGGCCTCGGCCGCGACGAGCGGGGTCTCCTCGGCCGGCTTGGCGAGCACGGGGTTGCCGGCCGCGAGGGCGGCCGCGACCTGCCCGGTGAAGATCGCGAGGGGGAAGTTCCAGGGGGCGATGCAGGCGACCGGGCCGAGGGGCCGTGCCTCCGGGCCGCAGACCCGTTCGGCCTCGCCGGCATAGTAGCGCAGGAAGTCCACCGCCTCCCGCACCTCGGCGACGGCGTTCGCCAGGGACTTGCCCGCCTCCCGCACGATCAGGCCGAGCAGGACCGGCATCCGCGCCTCGAAGGCGTCCGCGGCGGCGCGGAACAGGCCGGCGCGAAGGGCCGGCGCCGTCGCCGCCCAGCCCGGGGCCGCCGCCGCTGCGGCCGCCAGGGCGCGGGCGATGTCGGCGGGCTCCGCCGCGCGCACGCGGCCCACCACGTCGGTGCGATCGGCAGGGTTGAGGACCGGGTCGCGGGCCTCCGCGGCGGAGCGCCCGGACGGGACGGCGGCCCAATCCGCGGCGGCACGCGCCGGCAGGTCGGCGGCGAGCCGGGCGAGCACGGCCTCGTCGTTCAGGTCGAGCCCGGCCGCGTTCGGCCGCCCGGCGCCGAACAGGTCGCGCGGGGCCGCGATCCGCGGGTGCGGCGCCCCCGGCGGGCGCATCGCCCGCACCGTCGCGACCGGATCGGCGACGAGGTCGTCGAGCGAGACGGAGGCGTCGGCGATGCGGTTGACGAAGGAAGCGTTCGCGCCGTTCTCCAGGAGCCGGCGGACGAGGTAGGCGAGCAGGGTCTCGTGGGTGCCGACGGGGGCGTAGATCCGGCACGGCCGGTCGAGCCCGCCCGGGCCGACCACCGCCGCGTAGAGCGGCTCGCCCATTCCGTGCAGGCACTGGAACTCGTAGTCGCCGGGCCGGAAGCCGGGGCCGGCCATCTCCAGGATGCTGGCCACGGTCTGCGCGTTGTGGGTCGCGAATTGCGGGAACACCGCGTCCGGCGCGGCCAGCAGCATCCGGGCGCAGGCGAGGTAGGACACGTCGGTGTGGGCCTTGCGGGTGAAGACCGGGAAGTCGGAGAGCCCCTCGACCTGCGCCCGCTTGATCTCGCCGTCCCAGTAGGCGCCCTTCACCAGCCGGACCATCAGGCGGCGGCCGCTCCGGCGGGCGAGGTCGACGAGCCAGTCGACGACGAAGGGGCAGCGCCGGCCGTAGGCCTGGATCACGAAGCCGAGCCCGTCCCAGGCCGCGAGGTCCGGGTCGGTGGCCAGCGCCTCGAGGATGTCGAGGGAGAGGTCGAGCCGGTCGGCCTCCTCGGCGTCGATGTTCAGGCCGATGCCGTACCCCCTGGCCAGCACGGCCAGCGCCTTCGCCCGGGGGATCAGCTCCGCGAGCACGCGGGCGCGCTTCGTCCGCGTGTAGCGCGGGTGCAGCGCCGAGAGCTTGATCGAGATGCCCGGCCCCCCGATGACGCCCCGCCCGGCCGATTCCCGCCCGATGGCATGGATCGCCGCCGCGTAGGCGGCCTGGTAGCGGGCGGCATCCGCTTCCGTGGCCGCGGCCTCCCCGAGCATGTCGTAGGAATAGGCGAACCCCTTCGCCTCGTTGGGGCGCGCCCGGCGCAGGGCCTCGGCGATGGTCTCGCCCATCACGAACTGCTCGCCCATCAACCGCATGGCGAGGTCCACGCCCCGGCGGATCAACGGCTCCCCGCCCCGCCCGATCAGGCGCGTCAGGGCCGCGGACAGGCCGCGCTCGCGCGTCGTCGCGGTGAGCTTGCCGGTCACCAGCAGGCCCCAGGTCGCCGCGTTGACGAACGGCGAGGGGCTGTGGCCGAGATGGGCCCGCCAGTCGCCGGGGGCGATCTTGTCGCGGATCAGCGCGTCGCGGCTCGCCGCGTCCGGGATGCGCAGCAGGGCCTCGGCGAGACACATCAGGGCGACGCCCTCCTGGCTCGACAGGTCGTATTCGTGGATCAGGCCCTCGACGCCGCCCCGCTTCGCCGTCCGCCGCAGGCCCGCGACCAAGCCGCGCGCCGTCGCCGCGACGCGCGACGCCGCCTCGGGCGGAAGCTGCGCGCGGTCGAGGAGCGGCGCCAGGCACGCCGCCTCCGGGCGCCGGTGCGCCGCGACGATCGCCGCGCGCAGCGGCGACGACGCGGGCAGGTCGTCGGCGAGATCCGCGAAGGACGGACGGGCGGGCACGACGGGCCGAGGGGAAGACACGATCGACGACGACACGATCGACATGGCAGACCCCGCCTCCCTCCGCCGCCGGCCGCCGGCCGGGCACGGACCACTTTGTAGCCGCGGCGGCGCAGTGCTAAAATCCGTGGGTCGCGTCGAAGACCGGCGGATTCCCCATCGGAATGGCGTTCTGCGCGTGAAGACCACCGATTCGACCGATGCCGCCATCCTGCGCATCCTGCAGCAGGACGGGCGCATCGCCACCGTCGATCTCGCCGAGCGGCTCAGGCTCTCGCCCACCGCCACGGCCGAGCGCCTGAAGCGGCTGACCCGCGCGGGCTACATCACCGGCTACGGTGCCCGCCGCGATCCGGCGATGCTCGATCTGGGATTGCTGGTGTTCATCGAGGTGCTGCTCGACAAGACCACCGGCGCGGTGTTCGACCGCTTCTCGCAGGAGGTCCGCCGCGTGCCGGAGATCCTGGAATGCCACATGGTGGCCGGCGGGTTCGACTACCTGCTCAAGGCCCGGGTGAAGGACATGGCCGCCTATCGCCGCTTCCTCGGGCAGGTCATGGTCGACCTGCCCGGCGTGAAGGAGACGCGCACCTACGCGGTGATGGAGGAGGTCAAGACGGACAGCCCGCTGCCCGTGTGAGCCGCGACCGGGCGACGAGCCGGCCCACATCCGGTCCGAGCGAACATCCGGTTCGTGAATATCGCCGCAAGACAGCCGATCGGCAGAGATCCGCCCTGAGCCGATGTTGCCGGATCGCCCACAGGCGGCTTCATCCGGGGCGAGCCGCCGGCGACCCGGACACCCCATACGGGTCGTGGGCGCACGGGGTGGCGCCAGCCGCCTCGCTGTATTGCTGTCCGTGTGCGGACCGCCGCGGAATCACCCGACGCCGACTTTGGCAGGTCCCTGGTGCAACGAGCGAGCGGCCCGCACCCAGATCAGGCCGTGATCGGCTCGCGGCCGTAATGGGTGGCGTAGGCATTCTCGAGGCCCGGCAGGATGTCCACGATCTCGAAGTAGCGGTCCCAGAACGGGGTCTCGCGTATCGCTTCGACGAGAAGCTGGTAGCTCTGGTGATCCCTTGCGTCCCACATCCACAGGTCGGTGACACGAGCGGAGTAGAACTCGATGTCGAAGAACCGCAGCGTCACATCGGCGGCATGCGCCTTCAGGATCGGCGTGAACGTCTCGCGAAAGAGCTCGAAACGTTTCTCGACCGGAAAGCCCAGCCACTCGGTGGTGGTCTTCACGAGCATGAACACTGTCAGGGCCGAATCGAAGGGTTTGCCGGATCTCGTCATCTTGCGTCCTTGCACTGTCGCGTGACGCCCCTAGGATGCGAGCGATCGCTCGCTTCCGCTACTCGCATTCGTTCGCATGACCGATTCCCTGACGGCGCAGCGCCCCCGCCCCCGGAAGAGGCCGCAGCAGGCCCGTTCTCTCGCCACCGTCGAGGCGATCGTCGAGGCGGCGGCTCGCATTCTGGAGGCGGTGGGCCACGGCGGTTTCTCGACGAATGTCGTGGCCGAGCGTGCGGGGGTCAGCGTCGGCTCGCTGTACCAATACTTCCCGCGGAAGGAGGCGCTCGTCGGCGCTCTCATCGTCCGCGAGAAGAATCGATTGATCGAGGATGCACGGGCGGCAGCGTCACGGCCGGCCGGAACGGATGCGCTCGTCGCGGTGATCGAAGCGTGCGTCGGTCATCAGCTCCGTCGCCCCGCCCTGGCACGGCTGCTGGACTTCGAGGAGGCCCGCCTGCCCTTCGACGCCGAGATCCACCGCAGCGCTGCGGCTCTGAACACGCTCGTGTCCGGCCTGCTCGAGCGGCCGGACCTGCCACGGCAGCCGGACACGCCGACGGCCGCCGCAGACCTGCTGGCGATCATCAAGGGTATGATCGACGCGGCCGGCGAGCGCGGCGAAACGGGCGAGGTGCCGCTCGTCGATCGTGTTCGCCGGGCCGTGCTCGGCTACCTCGGCGCCGGCGCGTGACCGTCCCCAGGTGCCCGTGATCCCCCTGTCGCGAGACCCGCGGACGGCACCCGATCGTCGGGCGCCGGCGACTCGCCCAAGAGCCGGTGTCACGGCAGGGCGCCCGAAAACGCCCCGTCCAGGCATCGTTCGAAGGCCGGGCGCGTCAATGCCCCGAATGGCGCACCGCCATCTTGAGGCGCTGGTCGACGTCGTCGATGCGGGCGGCGACGCCGCGGCGGATGCATTTGCCGAGGGTGTCGCCGGCGAAGAAGCCCAACGTCGCCTCCTGCTCGCGGCAGGCGACGGTCGGCGGCCAGGCCAGGTAGATGCCGGCGATGGCGGCGATGACCACGAGCTCGACCACGAGCCAGCCGCCCCAGCCGAGGCGGAAGCCCTCGCGCCGGCCCGCGCCGTGCCGGCGCCGGCGCCGGGCGTCCGCGGCGCGGGCCCCCTCGGGCGTCGGGCGCACCGGCTCCTGCGCGGTGCGGGCGATCCGGTCGAGGCGGGCGCGGGCCGCCTCCGCCTCGGTGAGGGTGGGCTGCGCGTCGGTTCCGGGGGGCGGGGCGTGCATGGTCGGCTCGTTCGAAAGGGCGGGCGGGCGGCGCGGGTCGCGTCGTCGGGGCGGGTGTCTCGGGGGGCGTCGCCTCGTCCGAGGCCGTCCCGTGCGCGGCGCGCGGTCAGTTCATCGCGCGGCGCAGGGTGCCGAGGTCGTCCGGCAGGGACAGGGCGCGGTTCAGCATCTCGTTGCGGGCGCAGGCGCCGGCCTTGAGCAGCTGGCCGAGGCCGCCGCCCGAGCGCGACCCGCAATCGGTCACGAGGTAGCTCGCTGCGAACAGCGCGATCGGGGCGAGGAACAGCACGAGCTTGAGCAGCCCGAACACCCGCCCGATCGCGCTCCGGCGGCGGGGCCGCGCATCCTCCCAGTCCGCGTCGCGATCGAACCGCTCGTAACCCTGCTGCATGGCCGGACCGACCTCCCGGAGACCCGCGTGCGACCGCGCGAAGACCGGCGGCGACACCGTGAGGATGATGGTCCCATTTGAAGATCTCGCTAAGCGACGTGCTTAACGGCACCGGACCTGCCGCATCCGTCCCCGCCCGCCGCCTGGCCACCCCTCTTGGCCGCTCCCCTTGGCCGCGCCTCTCGGCCGCTCCTCGGCGAAGCCGTCGCGAACCTTGGCGAAGCAATTGCAAAGGCCTAAGCCGCGGGGTGTGATCGGGCCGGCGGCGCGAGCCGCCCGCCGGCGGACCGCCACGCCGCCGCATCGAACCGGGAGCAGCCCTTGGCCACCATCATTCCCGTCGCCTCCTTCGACTACGTCGTGTTCGGCGCGACCGGCGACCTCACCACCCGCAAGCTGCTGCCGGCCCTGTACCACCGCTACAAGGACGGCCAGATCCCGGCCACCTCCCGGATCATCGGCGCCTCGCGCTCCGAGCTCGCGGTCGAGGCGTTCCGCGCCCGCACGCAGGACGCGCTGAAGCGCTTCGTGGCCCCCGACGACCTCGACCCGGAGACGCTCGCCGCCTTCCTCGACCATCTCGACTACGTCGCGGTCGACGGCGCCGGCGACGACGGCTGGACCGAGCTCGTGGCCAAGCTCGACGAGCGGCCGGACCAGGTGCGCCCGTTCTACCTCGCCACCTCGCCCGACCTCTACGGCTCGATCTGCCGGAACCTCGCCAAGTTCGGCCTCGTCGGCCCGAAATCCCGCGTCGTGCTCGAGAAGCCGATCGGCAAGGACCTGACCTCGGCCCGCGCGATCAACGACGCGGTCGGCGAGGTGTTTCCCGAGGAGCAGATCTTCCGGATCGACCACTACCTCGGCAAGGAGACGGTGCAGAACCTGCTGGCGCTGCGCTTCGCCAACACGATCTTCGACCGGCTCTGGACGGCCGACGTCATCGACCACGTCCAGATCACGGTGGCCGAGACCGTCGGGGTCGAGGGCCGGGCCGGCTACTACGACACGTCCGGCGCCCTGCGCGACATGCTGCAGAACCACATCCTGCAGCTGCTCTGCCTCACCGCGATGGAGAGCCCGCTCAACCTCGACGCCAACTCGGTGCGCGACGAGAAGCTGAAGGTGCTGCGCGCCCTCAAGCCGATCACCGCGGGCGACGTGCAGCACGTGACGGTGCGCGGCCAGTACGTCCAGGGCGCCGTCGACGGCAAGCCGGTGGAGGGCTACCTCAACGAGCTCGGGCACGACAGCCGCACCGAGACCTTCGTCGCCTGCAAGGTCGAGGTCCAGTCCTGGCGCTGGGCCGGCGTGCCGTTCTACCTACGCACCGGCAAGCGGCTGCCGCAGAAGCTGTCCGAGATCGTGGTGCAGTTCCGCGCCGCGCCGTTCTCGATCTTCCCGGAGGAATCGTTCGGGCGCGAGCCCAACCGCCTCGTCATCCGCCTGCAGCCGCAGGAGGGCATGAAGCTCGAGGTGATGACCAAGGATCCCGGCCCCGGCGGCATGCGCCTGCGGCCGACCAACCTCGACATCTCGTTCGAGGAGACCTTCAAGCAGCGCTATCCCGACGCTTACGAGCGCCTGCTGATGGACGTGGTGCGCGGCAACGCCACCCTGTTCATGCGCCGCGACGAGGTCGAGGTCGCCTGGGCCTGGGCCGACAGCCTGCTCAAGGCCTGGGCCGACCGCCGCGAGCCGCCGCGCGCCTACCCGGCCGGCAGTTGGGGCCCCACCGCCGCCATCGCCCTGATCGAGCGCGACGGGCGGACCTGGCACGAGGAGCTGGGGTGACCGCACCCGCCGCCCGGCGCCGGCTCGCCCTCGCCCTGACGCTCGCCTGCCTCGCCCACCCGGCCCGGGCGCAGGGGCCGGCGACGGGGCAGGATGATGCGCCGAGCGGGGGCGGGGGACGGCCCGACACCCGCGCGCTCACCTGCGCCGCCGCCGCGGGCCTCGTCGCCCGCGCAGGCGCCGTGGTGATGAGCACCGGCCCGCTCACCTACCTGCGGATCGTGCGCGACGGCGGCTTCTGCACCATCGAGGAGACGACGCGGCCCGATTACGAGGCCACCCGCGACGAGCGGCAATGCTTCGTCGGCTACCGTTGCGTCGACCGGCTGCAGGAGGGCCCCGAGGGACCTTGAGGGGGAGGAAACCTTGAAATTCCGGCCTGCGCGTGCCTTATTCCGTGCCTGGGGACGGATCGCCTGAGCGGCTTGCCGCGATAGCCCCAGGCCGCCGACGACGGGCAACCGCAGTCGGTCCACGCGCAACGCGAGATAGCCAAGTGTCCCGGCGAGTGATGGCCCCTCCTCCCCGTGAGCGAGGGGCCTTTCACGTCCGGAGCCGTCCCGAACCGTGGATGCCGGTCCGCCGGAAATGGCGCGGCCCTGTCGTGAGATCGCATCTTCCTCACGCGAGCCGGGCTCCACCGCGCTTGAGAATGCCTCAGCGCCGCGCCCGGGGCCGCACCCGATCACCCTGGTACACCTTCGCGCACAGGACCGCGAAGCTGATCTTGGTCGTGCCGGCCAGCACCCGCCGCCGATCCTGCACCGGGTACGCGCTCTCGACGACGATGAGCAGTTGCTGCCGATGCCCGGCCGCCGCCCGGCGGAGGCTGAAGTACATCGGATAGCACGCGCCATCGGCCAGCACGACGTTGGTGAGATAGACGTAGTTCCGATCCGTCGGCGTCATGTAGACCGAGGCACCCGGCAAAGCGTCGACGATGGCCGGCAATCGGCGGGAGAGTTCGTGCCGCGCGGGATCGTATGCGCGACGGCTCCGATGGTCTCAGATCAGGTGCTGGCGGTCGTGACGTTCGTCGTCCAAACCGACGGTGAAGCAGTGATTCGAGAAGCGTACCTCGATCGACAACGCACGGCCGATCTTGTCGACGAAGAACGTCAGACGGCGCGGCTCCAGATGGGCAAGGTCGAGCCTCACGCCATCGATCACGTGGTCGAAATAGGCCATGGCCCATTCCGGATAGGTCTTGGGGCCGAGGCCGCGCAACCGGCAAAGCTTGCATGCCGCAAGGCTCGCCACCGAACCCGTCATGGCCACCGGCCCGAGCGAATCGGGAAACGCAAGAGCCTGGCGGAGATCGCCGCACCGGTTCGCGGCACCGTCGCGTGCGCGAACCGGATCTCGATCCGCCCCGCCGCCCGGCGTCAGGCCGCCGGGACGCCGATCAGCTCGGCCTGGAGGCCGCCGAGATAGGTGGTGAGCCGGGCCGAGATCGCCGGGTCGGCGCACTGGACCCAGAGCGGCACCGGCAGGGCGGCGCGCGGGCAGCGCAGGATGATCCGCTCGGCCGACAGGGCGGCCTGCCGCTCGCTCGCCGCGGCCAGGAGCTTCGAGCCCGTCGGCGTTCCGATCATGATGGCGATGCTCGTCATGCCGGGCCAACCCGTGAGCGGGCCGTCCGTTGCCTGCCGCCGGGGGCCGGGACGGCGTGTCGCGTGCGCGATCCCGATTCCCGGTCTACCCTGTCGCCGTCGCGGCTCATGAGCCTCGGCCGCGAGGGAGGATGGAATGCCGTGCGACGCCTCCTGAAGTTCCTGCACACGATGGGCGCGGTCGGGCTGATGGGAGCGTTGGCCTGCCTGCTCGTGCTGTTCACGTTCGTGCCGCCGCCGGCCGACCGGGCCGGATACGCGCTGATGCGCGGCGCGATGGGCGCGGTCGCCACCTGGATCTTCCTGCCCGCGCTGGCGCTGACGCTGCTGGCCGGCCTCCTCGCCCTGGCGCAGCGCGCCTTCCACCGGGCGGTCTGGGCCTGGGCGAAGCTCGCCACCGGCGTGCTGATGTTCGAGGGCGGCCTCGTCTACGTCCAGGGGCCGATGCGGCAGGAGGCCGACTTGAGCGCCGCGGCCTTGGCCGGCCGCCTCGACCCGGCGACGCTGGCCCAGTCGCTCGGGCCGGAGCGCAACACCCTGTGGCTGCTGCTGGTCGTCGCCACCGCCAACGTGGTGCTCGGCGTCTGGCGCCCGCGGCTGATGCGGCGGGCGCCCGTCGGGCAGACGGCGGCGCGCGGATAGGGTCCGCATCACGCCCGCCCCGGCCCCCGTCCGGCGTCACGCCTCGTCGGCGGCCGGGACCCAGAGCGGCCCGCGCAGCACGGGGGCGCGCTTGGGCGGCGGCAGGGCGCGGCTGCCGGCGAGGTCGGCGAGCTCGGGCGCCTGGGCGGTGTCGTCGACGGTGAGGAACAGGCCGCGGGCGCGGGCCGCCCGGCCGAGATCGGCCCGGCTGGTCAGCACGCTCTGGGCCGGGCTCGTCAGCAGCGCGATCACCACCGGCGACAGCCACAGGGCGAGCCACGGGTCGCCGACCAGCGCCAGCGCGAGGCCGGCGAGCGCGCCGACCACGAGGGCGTCGGCCTGCAGGCGGCAGGCTTCCGCCCAGCTCACCTTGCGGTCGTCGCGGGCCTGGGCGTCCCAGCGCACCACCCGGCCGAAGAAGGTCGAGATCACCGCGCCGGCGGTGAACAGCGTCATCACCGGCCAGAGCAGCACCCAGATGCCCTGCTCGAGCGCCGCGCTCGCCAGCAGCGAGCGGGTGCCGCCGAAGGCGTCGCGCCGCGCCTTGGAGGCGAGCACGTGGCCGAGGCTCAGGAGCTTCGGCAGGGCCAGCACCGTGAGGGTGAGCGCGGCGAGCCCGTGCGCGGCGGCGCCGGTGCCGGTCAGCCCGTAGCCGAGCAGGCCGAGCTCGCCGGTGCGCGCGGCCAGCCACGCCCCCGCGACGAGGTAGGCGATCCACAAGGGCAGCACCCCGTAGGAGACGATGCCGACGGCGAGGTGCCAGCGGCTCGCCGCGCGCAGGCCCGGCCAGGGCAGGACGCGCAGGTGCTGCATGTTGCCCTGGCACCAGCGGCGCTCGCGCCCGAGGAGGTCGACGAGGTTCGTCGGCATCTCCTCCCAGGTGCCGCCCATCTCCGGCAGCAGGCGGACCTCCCAGCCGGCGCGGGCCAGCATCCCGCCCTCGACGATGTCGTGGCACAGGATTTCGCCGCCCAGGGGCGCCCTGCCCGGCAGCACCGGCAGCTGGGCGTGGTCGGCGAACGCCGCGACCCGCAGGATCGCGTTGTGGCCCCAGTAGCTCCCGTCCGGCCCCTGCCAGGTCTCCAGGCAGCGCAGGGCCAGCGGCGCGTAGAGCCGCACCGCGAATTGCTGGATGCGGGCGAACAGCGTGTCGCGGCCGGCGGCGTAGGACACGGTCTGGATCAGGCCGGTCGCCGGGCTCTCCTCCATCAGCCGGGCGAGGCGGCGCATCGTGGCGCCGGTCATCAGGCTGTCGGCGTCGAGCACGATCATGAAGTCGTACTGGTCGCCGTAGGTCCTGGTGAACTCGGCGATGTTGCCGGCCTTGCGCCCGATGTTCTCGGTGCGGCGGCGATAGCGGATCCGCGGGATGCCGGGGCCGGCGGTCTCGCGCCAGGCCTGGATCCGGGCGAACTCGTGCTCCTCAACCGCCGCGATCGCGCCGTCGCGGGTGTCGGAGAGGACGAAAAGGTCGATGTCGCCGCCGAGGGACTCGTCGCGGGCACCGTCCCGCGCGGCGTCGCGGGCGAGCGAGCGCGCCATCACCCGCAGCGCTGCGAACACCGCCACCGGGTCCTCGGCGTGGATCGCCACCACGGCCGCCGTGCGCGACAGGCCCGACGCCTGCGCCGGCACCGTCTCCGAGCGGCGCTCCAGGGCGGATTTCGCCCGCGCGCCGAGGCCGGCGGCGATCAGGCCGTAGAGGTACTGCCACGCGACGAACGACTGCCAGGTCATCACCACCGCGAACAGGACCAGCACGGTGCGGGCGAGCCAGGCGCCGGTCGGGTCGGCCGGGGCCGGGTAGGCGACGGCCGCCAGCCACGCGATCGCCGCGCCAGTGGCGAGCGACGGAACCGCGAGCGCCAGCCGCCGCCCGCCCAGCGAGCCGATGCGCCCGGCGCACTGCCAGGTTTCGGCCGCGCACCTCTCGACAGGGCGCCCGTCGGCGTGGGAGGCCGGCACTTTCGTGGATGGAATGGGGCGCGTGGCGGGCATGGAGCGCATCGAACTCGAAGGTGAGGACCACCCGCCGGAGGCGGGGCCGCAGCGCGGCGCCGGCGAGGGCCGGGGCGACGGGCCGGGGCCGGGCCTGCCGGCGCGAGGAAGCCCCGAGGCCTCCCCGCGATCGGCCGCCAGCTTGTCCCCCTCCCGCCGCCGCGTTCTCCGCACGGCCCTGACCGCGATGGTCGGCAGCGTCGTTCCTAGCGTCATCGATCTGAATGAGGCCCGAACGATGGCGCAGGAGCGGCAAGCGGTGACGGACGGGCCGACCACCTTCGCCACGGTGTCCGCGATGGCCGAGCGGCTGGCCGGCGCGCCCTACGTCGCGCCGCCCGAGGACCTGCCGGGCGCCCTCGCCGGGCTGACCTACGACCAGTACCGCGCCATCGTCTTCCGCCCGGCGGCGGCCCTGCGCCTCGGGCGGCACTTCAGCGCGCAGCTGTTCCACCGCGGCTTCCTGCAGCGCAAGCGCTGCGCGCTGTACCTGCAGCCGAAGGCCGGGCCGGCCCAGGCCGTCGCCTACGAGCCCGGCCTGTTCGAGCTGGGCCGGGCGCTCGACGGCCAGAGCTTCCCGACGACGCTCGGCTTTGCCGGCTTCCGACTGCACTTCGCCGCCACCGAGACCCCGCCCGGCCGCCCGCGCGGCTTCCAGGAGGAGTTCCTGGTGTTCCTCGGCGCGTCGTACTTCCGCCTGCGCGGCGAGGGCCAGGAATACGGGCTCTCGGCGCGCGGCGCGGCGATCGGCACCGGCTCGGCCGCGGGCGAGGAGTTTCCCGACTTCACCGCCCACTGGATCTGCGAGCCGGAGGACGATGCGAAGACGATCACCGTGCTCTCGCTCCTCGACAGCCCGAGCCTGTCCGGCGCCTACCGCTTCGAGATCGCGCCGGGCGACCCGGCGCACATCCAGGTCACCGCCGCGCTCCACCCGCGGAAGGACATTCCCCAGCTCGGGCTGGCCCCGCTCACCAGCATGTTCCTGCACGGCCAGAACGGGCCGGGCGCGCGCGGCGCCAGGCCCTTCGACGACTTCCGGCCGCAGGTGCACGATTCCGACGGGCTGGTGGTGCGCTCCGGCGCCGACCGGCTGTGGCGCCCGCTGGTCAACGGCCGCCCGAGCCCGCAGATCTCCGCCTTCCGCGCGGCGCCGCTCTCCGGCTTCGGGCTGATGCAGCGCGAGCGGACCTTTGCCGCCTACCTCGACGTCGAGGCGCGGCAGGAGGCCCGGCCCGGCCTGTGGGTCGAGCCCGCCGCCCCCGCGACGAAACCCGAGATGGTCGCGGCCGGCGCCTCGCCGCGGGCCGGCGACGCGTTCGCGGCCGGCCAGGTGCAGCTGTTCGAGATCCCCTCGGTCGAGGAGTACATGGACAACATCGTGGCGGCCTTCGTGCCGGACGCGCCCGTCCGCCCCGGCCACCCGATCGCGCTCGCCTACGGGCTCACCACGGTGGGAGCCGAGCCGGTGCCGGCGCTGCCCGGCACCCTCGCCCGCGTGATCTCGACCCGCATCGGCTCGCCCGACCGCCTGCGCCCGGTCGACCCGCCGATCCCCGGCCGGCGGCTGTACTGCATCGACTTCGCGGGGCCGGATCTGCCGCAGGGCGCCCTCGACGCCGAGGGGGCGGGCGTCGCCGCGATCGTCTCGGCCAGCGCCGGCACGATGCACGATCCCGTCGCCGCGCCGGTGCCGCAGACCGGGGGCTGGCGCATCTACGTCGAGTGGCGCCCCCCCGCCGCGATGCCCCCGGGCGACGTGGTGCTGCGCGCCCACCTCACCCGGGCCGGGCGCCGCATCAGCGAGACCTGGGACGCGGCGGCGTAGGCGCGCGCGGGCGGGCGAACCCCGGAAAGGCCTCCCTTCGCCCTCGCTTCACCGGAGGCGGGCCCTCCCGACCTCGGCGGGCGCGCCCGGAGCGCGGGCAGGCCCCGGATCCGTGCGGGGCCGGGGGGAGGCGCGGCCGCCCGCGCCTCGGCATCGGTGTTCACCCCAGGTTGCCCTCGGCGCGCCGACCCGTCAAACCTTGACGTCTCGTCGCGACAACGTTCGGTGGATGGGGACCGACGCGGGGGAGGAAGGGCGGAGCCAGCGTGGACGGGGACGATTCCGAAGGGCCGCCGCGCCGCCGCCGCCACCTGCCGGGTGCCGAGCGCGAGCGGCAGATCGTCGAGGCGGCGACCCGCTTCTTCGCCGAGCAGGGCTTCGGCGGCCAGACCCGCGAGCTCGCCGCGCGGATGGGCATCACCCACTCGGCGATCTTCCGCTACTTCCCAACCAAGGAGGCGCTGATCGAGCGGGTCTACGACCGGGTCTTCGTCGCGCGCTGGAACCCGGATTGGGGCCCGATGGTGCGGGACCGCAGCCATCCGCTGGAGGCGCGGCTGGTGCGGTTCTACCAGGAATACGCCGCCCGGATCTTCGACTACGAATGGGTGCGGATCTTCGTCTTCGCCGGCCTGCGCTCGGTCGACATCACCCCGCGCTACCTCGCCATCCTGCGCGAGGCGCTGATCCTGCCCGTCTGCGCCGAGTTGCGGGTCGAATTCGGCCTCGCGCCGCCCGAGGTGCTGCCGTTCCAGGAGCGCGAGATCGAGGCGGTCTGGGCGCTGCACGGCAAGGTGTTCTACATCGCGGTGCGCAAGTACGTGTACAACCTGCCGACCCCCGACGACGTCGGCCCGATCCTCGCCGACGACGTGCTGGTGTTCATGCGCGGTGCGCCGACGCTGTTCCGGGCGATCCACGCGGACGCGGCAGCGCTGCGCGGGTCGGCGGAGCCGGGCTGACACAGGTTCGAACGGATCGTTCGCATCGCCGACTCGGCCCCCTCTCCCGGACGGGACGAGGGGACCCGCGCCGCCTCCGGCAGAAGCGGGGATCCGTGAACCCGACCACGCTGGCGAAGCGGCGCGATCGCATCGTCCCTACCGGAACGCCGCCCGGTCACGGCGCGCGCGCTTCGCGAAGCGTCCATTCTCCGGATACGCGGCGTCGAACTCCGCATCGAATGCCTTGGCGATCAGATCGGCGAAGGCGATTTGCACGTGACTGGGTCGCGCTCTCATCGGCCGGCATGCGTTGTGCGGGTTTCCTCGAAACCGGTACAACAGAACCGCAGGGTCCGAACCTCGTGGCCGGGGTGTGGACGCGGCCCCGAGGCGAAGGTGCCGGGCGGCCGATGGACGACCGCTCTCGGGGGACATCGACGGCCGTCCGCAGGCGCGGCATGGGCCGGATGCAGGCCATCGTCATGAAGGCCATCCGCCGACATCTCACGCCGTGCGGTCCCCCGTCCCGAGCTCGCCGCGGTCCCGGTGGCACGCCACCTCATGCTCCGGCCCCACCGAGCGGCGCAGCGGAAGCTCGGTGCGGCAGACGGCGATCGCGGCCGGGCAGCGCGGGTGGAACGGGCAGCCGGGCGGGGGCGCGAGCGGGGACGGCGGCTCCCCGGGGAGCGCCTGGAACCGGCGCTTGCCCGGCACCAGCTTCGGCGTCTGGGCGAGCAGGCTGATCGTGTAGGGGTGGGCGGGGGCGCAGAACAGGGTCTCGGCCGGCGCCACCTCGACGAGGCGGCCGAGATACATCACCGCCACGCGCGAGGCGACGTGGGCGATCACCCCGAGGTCGTGGCTGACGAACAGGTAGGTCAGGCCGAGGTCGCGGCGGAGCTCCAGGAACAGGTTCAGCACCTGCGCCTGGATCGAGACGTCGAGCGCCGCCACCGACTCGTCGCAGACCAGCATCCGCGGCTTCACCGCCAGGGCCCGCGCGATGCCGATGCGGGCGCGCTGGCCGCCGGAGAACTGGTGCGGGTAGCGCGCCATCGCGTCGGCCCCGAGGCTGACCCGGGCGAGCTGGTCGGCCACGTAGGCGCGCTTGTCGCGAGCCGCGACGAGGCCGTGGGCGACGGGGGCCTCGCCGACGATGTCGAGCACCCGCAGGCGCGGGTTGAGGGACGCGGTGGCGTCCTGGAAGATCATCTGGACGGACAGCGCGGCCGCGCGGCGCTCCGCGGCGCTCGACCCGGCAAGGTCGCGCCCGTCCCGCAGCACCCGGCCCCGGCTCGGGGCGTGGAGGCCGGCCGCGAGCCGGGCCAGGGTGGATTTCCCGCAGCCGGATTCGCCGACGAGCCCGACCACCTCGCCGGCCCCGATCGCGAGGTCGACCTCGGTCACGGCCTGCACCGCGCTCGGCGGCCGGCGCTCGCCCAGCAACCCGGCGAGCCGGGCGGCCAGCGACGGGCTCGACCCGAACCGCTTCGAGACGCCCTCGAGGCTGACCAAAGGTTTCACGTGAAACGCGCCGGCTGGAGGGGATGGCGGCAGAGGGCGAACCGCGACGGCTCGGCGCGCGCGGTTGGCGGCGGCGCGGCGCAGTCCGGCGTGGCGCAGGCGCAGCGCGGGGCGAAGGCGCAGCCCGGCGGGCGGTCCGTCAGCGCGGGCGCCATGCCGGGGATCTGCGCCAGCGGCACGCCGCGGGCGTTGCGGCTCGGGGCGGAGGCGATCAGCCCGGCGCTGTAGCGATGCAGCGGCGCCTCGATGACGTCGGCCACCGGCCCGGCCTCGACGATGCGGCCGGCATACATCACGCAGAGCCTGTCGCCGAGCCCGGCCACCACCGCGAGGTCGTGGGTGATCCAGATCAGGGCGGTGCCCATCTCGGCGCAGAGCGCCTGCGCCTCGGCCAGGATCTGCGCCTGGATCGTCACGTCGAGGGCCGTCGTCGGCTCGTCGGCGATGAGCAGGGCCGGCGCGTGCAGCAGCGCGATGGCGATGGCGATGCGCTGGCGCATCCCGCCCGAGAGCTGGTGCGGATAGGCGCGCAGGCGCGCGTCGGGTGCCGGGATCCCGACCTTGACCAGGGCCTCGCGCGCCCGCGCCCGGGCGGCCGCCGCCCCGACGCGCTCGTGCGCGCGGATCGCCTCGACCACCTGGGTCTCGACCCGCAGCACCGGGTTCAGGGTGGTCATCGGGTCCTGGAAGATCATCGCCATCCGCCTGCCGCGCAGCGGCCGGAGCTCGGCCTCCGGCAGACCGGCGATGTCGCGGCCCTCGAGCAGGATCCGGCCGCCCGAGACCCGGCCGGGCGCCTCGATCAGCCCCATCAGCGCGAGCCCGGTCACCGACTTGCCCGAGCCGGATTCGCCGACGAGCCCCAGCACCTCGCCGCGGCCCACGGTGAGGCTCACCCGGTCGACGGCGACGTGCTCGCGCCCGCCGGCTTTGAAGCTCACGCTGAGGTCTTCGAGGGCGAGGACGGGGGCGGTCATGCGGCCGCGCTTCCCTCCCCCCTCTGCGGGGGAGGGAAGCCGCCTGCTTCGCCCGCGCGGCAAGTTTCCCGACCCGCTCAATCCGAAAACCTCGGGTACAGCACTCCGCGCAGCGCGCCGCCGTCGCGCTAGACCGCGACGCTCACCGCCACCAGCGCCCCGCCGGGGAGGGAGGAAGTCCAGTAGTTGCCCGATCGCAGGAAGTCGCAGCCGGTCCGCAGCAAGAGCGCGACGGATGACGCGGTGCGCGCACCCCCTCCGCCGCGGCGGTGCATG
>NZ_JAKSYF010000048.1:0-13059 GCF_022829745.1 Methylobacterium sp. E-016 | reverse complement strand
TTCTCCATCAGCCCGCGCAGGGCCATGATCTCGTCGGTCATCGGGGGTCTCTCGGGTTCGGGGTTGGTCGTCGCAACCCGACCCTACCCGGCAACCGCCGATGACCACCCCTCAGCTACACCACCGCCTGGGACACGACCGGTGGGTGGATGTCGGCTGGTCTGCTTCTGATCGCTGAAGCATCGAAGTGGACACCGCGTAAGGCTATCTCATAACTTTCGGCAGGCTTTGAAAGTAGCAGCGTGCGTTGGATTGGCGCCTAGCGCTCGGGATATGCAGCGCTTTGAGGGGGGTAGCTGGCCAGGTAACGGGCACGCTCCCAGAGATCGATACCATGGCCGTTAGGCAGCGTTGCAGCGATGGCCTTCGCTTCATCATCGCTTTTCGCCTGGATCGAGAGGCTCTCCCCCACGTTCCCATCTAGCTTGAGGCTGAACACCCGGTACGACCGTGGTCCCGGAGCAGGCTCATCGATACTGGTTGGTGAGCCTGACACGAGAAGAACGACCAAGTGCGGGCGGGACCAGGGATGATCGCCGCCTTGAGTTGCAGACGCCCACGCCAGCGGATCGAGGGGCTAAAGAGACACTGGCATGGGCGCCACCGGTAAAACCGGCGAGATCGATTTTGCACAATCGACCACGAGCCGCACCCCGGAAAAGTGCTCAGGCCTCGTTGGCCGCCCGCAACTTTTCTTGAGGAGGCGGCAGCGGTCTGAGCGACTGCGTCGGGTCGGATGCGGAATGGCTCGGGGTAGCTTTCCACCAGGTTGCTTCGGGGCGAAAAAGGTATCAGAGCGGTCGTCGCTTTCCCGCGCGCTCAGGCCCCACAACGGACTGTCGCCTGGCCTTACCCTGCCCCTAGGACTATCACGGCCACAGTCGCTCGCGCGTCCAGCCTCCGTGGTTCTCTCGCCGGTATCGCAAACGCGTGTGTCTGCGTTCCTCGTCCGCCTGCCAGAACTCGACCTCATCCGGCTTGACGGCGTAGACCGCCCAGGTCGGTGATACGGTGGATGGGTCGGCTTCGATCCGACGACGCTGCTCGGCCAAGCCCGCATCCAATGCTGCGTCACTCACGAGGACGTCGCTCTGCCGGGCGAGCAAAGCGCCCGCGCGCGAACCAATTGGGCGGGCCAAGAAGTCTGCCTCACAGATCTCTCGATCCATTTCGATAACCGGACCTCGCAGGCGGACCTGCCTACCCAGCGGTTGCCAGTAGAATGTCAGGGCGGCGCGGGGCTGGGCGGCGATCTGGCGGCCCTTGGGACTGAGCTTCGTGCTGGCGAAGTGCCACCCATCGGCATCCACGTTCTTAAGAATTAAGACGCGGGCATCAGGGTACCCCTGCTCATCGATAGTCGAGAGCGTCATGGCATGGGCTTCGGGTATGCCCCGATTGATAGCATCGTAGAGCCATGTCTCGAAAAGACCGCGTGGGTCATCCGGGGTAGCGCCAGCATCGAACGGCGGGAAGGGACCGGCAAGGGACTTGAGGCCGCGAAGCCGCTCTTTGAGTGACATGAACTGCTCCGCTATCGACCAACGGGAGGACGGCGCGAGCCAACCGACCGCCAATGAATAGTCAAGCTGTTTCCCACCCAACCCAAAGTTGCTGCGATGCTGTCGAACGGCTGCTTTAGAGAAACGCCGCCGGCAGTCCGAGCGGCTGGCTTGGGTCGGTAGCCGAATGGCGGCTTGGGGTGGATATCCCCCGGCCCGCTTTCAGGACGATCAGGAAGTTGGGCGCTGATCGATCAATCCGAGGCGGGAGACCACCGTTCCGGGAGCAAGGATGGCGCCGGGTGCAACGACCGCATTCGCGCCGATGCGGCATCCGTCACCGACAAGCGCGCCGAACTTCAGCGTGTCCGCCTCCAGCGTCTTGCTGTTATAGCTGATACGAAGGCGGGGATCGGCCAACTCGTTCCGATAGTTCGCAATGATCGAGCCCGCTTCAAGATTGACATCCCGGCCAAGAACGCTGTCGCCGACGAAGTTGAAATGAGCGAGCTTCGCCCCTTGAAACATGATGGTCGTCTTGAGTTCGGCTCCGGGTCCTACGATGCAGTCGCTTTCGAGCCAGCATCCACCCCTAATCAAGCTTCCCATCGCAATAAGACAGTTTGGACCAACGATCAGGGGGCCTTTTATCACGGCACCGGGCTCGACCTTGGTGGAGCGATGGACGGCGATATCGCCCTCGATCTCGTAATCGGCGTCGAGGGTCTTCAGAAATCTCGCGACCATGCCAGCCAAGTCAGGGATGACATCCCACGCCTCTCCCGTCACCCACTCGGCAAAGGGCGAACGACGCCAAGCCGCGATATGCGCATCAACGATGTTCATTCGGCACGCGCTCGTGGTTCTCACAACTCGTCGAGTGCCAGACGGTGTACGGGGTGCCAGCCTCGGTCAATCGTTTGCCACGGGTTCGAACGGCAGGTTTGGGAAAATGCGACGGCGTTGTTGAGCGTCCGGGTTGGGTCGGATGCGGAACGGACGCTCGGGGTGATTATGCGACGGTCTGCTTTCAGCCCAAATTTTTGAAAAGCGGACGCTGCATAGCACCGAAGCAAACCTTCGTGAGTGCTGACCTGTAACCTTCCAGGCACACATCGTCGGAAAGCCTTTGCGTGCCATTGACGGCGGACGCTTTGATCGCGCTCCTTGTCACCGACGGTTCCTCCCCGGAGGATCAAAAGGGAACGCGGTCAGGATGAGGTCCGAAAGGGCCTCCCCGAAGCCGCGGCTGCCCCCGCAACTGTAAGCGGCGAGCCCATCATCAACACGTCACTGGGTCTTCGGGCCTGGGAAGACGATGAGAGGGCGGTGACCCGCGAGCCAGGAGACCTGCCGTCAGTCGTGGTCACACGCGAAACGCATCGGGCGGGGTGTCCTGATGGGTGTCGAGGCGTTCGGCTGTCCTCACGACAGGCAAGCGCCCAGGCTTCGTTCGCGGTGACGTGCCACAGACGTCGCCCGAGGCTTGTCCCGTGTCCTTCCCCTCCCGAACCGCGTGCCTGCGCACGCTCGCGCTCGCCTACGCCTCCCTTCCCGGTGCCGCCCTCGCGCAGCAGACCGCCGCCCCCTTCGCCGACGTCCCGCGCGGGGCAGAGGCGGCCGTCACGCTCTCCGAGCTTTCCGTCTCCGCCACCGGCGTGCCGACGCCCGTCGACCAGGTCGGATCGAGCGTCACCGTGCTCACCGCCGCCACTCTGGAGGCCCAGCAGCGCCGCACCGTCCCGGACGCCCTCCAGCAGGTGCCGGGCCTCAACGTCGTGCAGACCGGCGGCCCGGGCGGTCAGACCTCGGTATTCATCCGCGGCTCGAACTCGAACCACGTGAAGGTGCTCATCGACGGCATCGACGCGACCGACCCGTCGAACCCGAATGGCTCCTTCGACTTCGGGCAGCTCCTGACCGACGACCTCTCCCGCATCGAGGTGCTCAGGGGTCCCCAGAGCGGCCTCTACGGCAGCGACGCCATCGGCGGCGCGATCTCCTTCACGACGAAGCGTGGCGAAGGACCGGCCAGGGCAACCGCGCGGATCGAGGGCGGCTCGTTCGGGACGTTCAACCAGAGCGGCCGGATCAGCGGGTCGGAAAACGGCTTCGACTACTCGGTGTCGATCCAGCATCTCCGGGCTGCCGCAACGCCTGTGACGCCGCCCAACCTCGTCGCCCCAGGAACGACGACCCGCCCGAACTACTACGACAACGAGACCGTCTCGGCGAAGTTCGGCTACCAGTTCACCGACACGTTCCGAATCAACTCGATCACGCGGTTCATCAACTCGAAGCTGCTCTTCAGCGGCGACGACTATGGCACCTTCCCGGTGACGTTGGGCGGCCTGCGCAGCCAGGCGGACGTGCAGCAAGTCTTCACCCGCAACGAGGCCGAGTGGACGCCGTTCGCCGGTTTCCACAACGTCTTCGCGATCAACTACTCGAACCTCTACAACCGCCAGGTCCAGAACGCGTACGACCCGTTCAACCCGCTCCCGACCGCCGGCCTCGGCGAGCGCACGCGGTACGAGTACCGCGGCGACTACCAGCTCTCGCCCGGCAACCTCGTTCTGTTCGGCGCGCAGCGTGACGACGAGAGCCTGTCGACTACTGATCCGAACCCGTTCGGTTCCGGCAACCTGCGGGCCAGGAACGGCAATACCGCCGGCTACGGCGAGATACAGCTGATGCCGTTCGACCGTGCCTCTTTCGTCGCCAACGTTCGCCACGACGAGAACGACGCCTTCGGACCGGCCACCACGTTCCGCGTCGCCCCGAGCTACATCCTGCCGTTCACCGACACGCGGATCAAAGGCAGCGTCGGCACCGGCTTCAAGGCGCCGACCCTGAGCCAGCTGTTCCAGAGCTTCCCGGCGTTCAACTTCTTCGCCAACCCCAACCTCAAGCCGGAAGAGAGCCTCGGCTACGATGCCGGCTTCGAACAGCCGCTCGGCGAGCGCGTTCTCGTCGGCGCGACCTATTACGCCAACGACTTCAAGAACCTGATCAACACCAACGCCAGCTTCACCTCGAACGAGAACGTCGGGCGAGCCGAATCCTACGGGGCCGAGGCCTTCGTTGCGATCCGGTTCACCGACACGCTCTCGGGCCGGGTCGACTACACCAACACCGTGACCAAGAATGAGATTACCAACCAAGAGCTCCTGCGCCGGCCCCGCCACAAGGGCAGCGCCACCGCTCAGTGGACGCCGATCCCCGGCCTGAGCTTCAGCGGGACGGTGATCGTGCTTGGCCACTTCGTAGACGGAAACCGAGACTTCTCGATCCAGAGGCTGAAGAACCCGGGCTTCACCCTGGTCAACCTCGCGGTCAACTACGACGTGAACGAGACGGTGAGTGTGTTCGGCCGGATCGATAACCTGTTCGACCGCCGCTACGAGAACCCCACCGGCTTCCTCGGGCCAGGCCTCGCCGTGTACGGCGGCGTCCGCGTGACGACGTTCTGAGGATTGCGATGTCGATGCGATGGACGCTGGCTGCGCTAGCGATTGCGGTCTGGCTTGGTCTGTCAGGTATGGGGTGGGCGGCAGACGAGCCGGTGCATCCGGTCCACGTCGTCTCGATGAACCTCTGCGCCGACGAGCTGGTCCTGCGGCTCGCCGACCGCGACCAGGTCACCGCCGTGACCTACCTCGCCCATGACCCGCGCGGCTCCTCCGTCGCGCGGGAGGCCACCGGCATCGCGGTGACCCGTGGCCTGTCGGAGGAGATCGTCGCGCTGCGGCCCGACCTCGTCGTGGCCGGAGCCTTCACGACGCGGACCACGGTCGGCCTGCTCAAGCGCGTCGGCTTCCCCCTTCTCGAACTCGGCGTACCCAACGACTTCGAGGGGGTGCGGGCCCAGATCCGGACCGTCGCCGCGGCCCTCGGGCACCCGGCGCGCGGCGAGGCGATGGTCGCGGACCTCGACGCGCGGCTGGCGCAGGTGGTGCCGGCGGCAAAACCGTTGCGGGCACTCGTCATGCGCCCGAATGCCTTCACTGTCGCACCCGGCAGCCTTGGCGATGCGATCATCCGCGCCGCCGGCCTCGTCAACGTTGCGGCAGAACTCGGTCGCGACCGCTTCGGCCAGGTCCCGCTGGAAGCGGCGGCCTTCGCCGACGCCGACCTCATCGTCCTCGACGAGGGGGAGCCCGGCGCGCCGTCGCTGGCCGATGCCCTGCTGCACCATCCCGTCCTCGACGCGCTACGTCGGCAGGGGCGTACCGTCTCAATTCCGAACCGGCTCTGGACCTGTCCAGGTCCGCAGGTCGCCGAGGTCGTGGCCTTGCTCGCTGCGGCGGCACACCAACGGGCGGCACGATGAACGCTCCCCTCCCGCCTCCCATGCGGGTCGACCGGGCGGTCGTCGGACCCCGCGCGGTCGTCTCGATACTCGGCCTGCTTGTGCTCGTCCTGACGGTCGCGTCCATCGCGGTCGGGTATGCCCCTTTCGACGTCCCGGCGGCGGCTGGCGACCTCATCGCCGGACGGGCGACCCTCCCGGCGCTGGTGCTCTGGGAACTGCGCCTACCTCGTGCCTTGCTCGGCAGCCTTGTCGGCTTCAGCCTTGGGCTGACCGGGGCGGCGATGCAGGGCTACCTGCGCAACCCGCTCGCCGATCCCGGCATCCTCGGCATCTCCTCCGCGGCGGCCCTCGGGGCCGTGGTGGTGTTCTATGGCGGCTTCGCAGCCTCGCTTAGCCTAGCCCTCCCGCTCGGCGGGATCGCCGGCGCCGCCGTGGCGGCGCTCGCCCTGAACCTTGTCGCCGCCAGAGGCGGCACCACCCTGGGATTGATCCTCGCCGGCGTCGCCCTGTCGAGCCTCGCCGGCGCCATGACGGCGCTGGCGCTCAACCTATCGCCCAACCCCTACGCGGCCCTGGAGATCGTGTTCTGGCTGATGGGGTCGCTCGCGGACCGCAGCATGGACCATGTCTGGCTATGCCTCCCGTTGATGGCGGTCGGCTGGGGCCTGATGCTGTCCACCGGCCGCGCGCTGGATGCCCTGACGCTGGGCGAGGACACAGCTTCGAGCCTCGGCTTCCATCTGGTCTCAGTCCGTCTGCGCCTCGTCACGGGCGCGGCGCTGGCCATTGGCAGTGGCGTCGCCGTCAGCGGCGCCATCGGCTTCGTCGGCCTCGTGGTGCCCCACCTCGTGCGACCACTGGTAGGCGCGCGTCCCGGCGCCAGCCTATGGCCGAGCGGCCTCGCCGGGGCCGCTCTGGTGCTTGCCGCGGACTTGGGCGTTCGTCTCCTGGCGACGCGCCCGGAACTCAAGCTCGGTGTGGTGACTGCGCTCGTTGGGGCACCGTTCCTGATCGTGCTCCTCCTGCGTGAGCGAGGGCGCGGCGCATGAGCCTCGCGACCGCAGCCCTCGATGTCCGCCTCGGCGGGCGTGCCATCCTGTCGGATATCACCCTGTCCCTGGAACGCGGGACCCTCGTCGGTCTGGTCGGTCCGAACGGCGCTGGCAAGACCACCCTCCTGCGCACCCTCGCGGGCTTGGTCGCCCCGACCAAGGGCCGCGTAAATCTCGACGGTATGGCGCTCAAGGGCATCTCCCGCGACGCGCGCGCCAAGCGCATCGCGGTCCTTTTCCAGGGCACGGGGGCCGGTTGGCCGATGCAGGTGCGTGACCTCGTCGCCCTCGGCAGGCTGCCGCATCGACGCGCGTTCGGTGGCCTCGATGGCACCGATTACGCCGCAATAAACCGAGCGATGACACGGACCGATGTTGCGCGCTTCGCCGAGCGGACCGAACCGACCCTGTCCACCGGCGAGCGGATGCGCGTGTTGCTGGCGCGAGCGCTCGCCGTCGAAGCGGATTGGTTGTTGGCCGACGAACCGATCACCGCCCTCGACCCTGCCCACCAGCTCGACGCCATGACGCTGTTGCGGAGCGTGGCCCTGGCCGGCACCGGCGTCGTGGCCGTCCTGCACGACCTCTCCCTCGCGGCCCGGTTCTGCGACCGGATCGTGGTCCTGGGCGAGGGACGTGTCGCCGCCGATGGACACCCGGACGTTGCGTTGACCGACCGGCTACTTTCGGACGTCTTCGGCGTCACGGTTTGCCGTGGGGCTGGACCGGACGGCACCCCCTACATCCTGCCCTGGAACCGTTCGGGGCCCCATACGGAGGAGATCGATGCAGCCTTCCCCAAACAGCCCTGATGCCACCGTCGCCCTTCTGCGCGGTGCACTGGCCGATCCAACCACGGCCTGGAGCCTTGGCAGCTTCGGTGCCATCGCTGAGTTCATGCGCGATCCCGACGAACCCGTCGTGGCGCTGCCGGACGAGCGCCTGGGACTTGCGACCGCTCGCGGCGCCATCGCCCTGACCCCGAGTTCCGACCTGAGGCCAATCGCCTTTGAGACCGCGGTCGCCTCGGGCTGGAACCACGCGGTCGCCCTCTGCCTGCCGGAAGCGACATGCACGATGAACCGCAGGACCGTGGTGACGGAACTCGGGCCCGACCGGAACGCCGCCCGGGTCGAGGATCGCGACGGCATCCTGTTCGACCTCGGCCTCGGCCTGCTCGCCGTGGATGCCTGCGTGCGGGTGCGCGATCCGGAGGCCGTCGAGCGGCTGCGGGCCGGCGTCGGCATGCCCCTGTTTGACCATGCTAACCCCATCGGGCCGCATCTCGTCGCCATGAGCCCGCACCGGGTGTTCCTGGCGCGGGTCGGGCGCGTCGAGGTCTATGCCCCGATCCCTGGCCCCGGCGGTACCAGTCCTGAAGGTCCGCATACGCATGTGCTGCCCAAGCTCCTGCGCAGCGGTCGGAACCATGCCGCCACGACGCCAATCCCGGCGGGCTGGGTCCCCTGCGCCGGCCTGCACCCAGCCCATCCCTACAAGGACATGATGGGCGACCGCATCGCCTTCGATACCGACCGCTACGAAGCGTTCCAGGCGATGCTCGACCATTGGGGTGATCCGGAACTCGTGGCGATCAAGCGCGGCGGGCCCGAGGCGCCCGGCGGCACGGTGTCGACCCGCCACGCCCAGGGCGCACGCCGGGTCGCCGAGGCCCAGGCTCGTTACCTGCGCGGCGAGATCATCGAGGGCTCGGCGAGCGACGACGAGGATGCGGAGGCGACGGCCTGACCGTGACCCGGACGGTGCCCGGCAGGAATCGTCCGGGGGCGCCCCAGAGGGTGGTCGGCCTGATCGGCTGCCCGGGCGCAGGGAAGACGACCTACGCCCGCCGCTTCGACCCTCTCGACGGCTGGGTCCACCTCACCCTCGACGACTTTCGGCAAACACTCTGGCCGCCACACCGGCAGGTCTACTGGGAACTCAGGCAGGGCTCACATGACGATGCGGCCCGAGAACTCCTGCATCGGGTCAAGGAAGCAGCCCTGGATGCCGCCCTGACAAACGGCTTCAGCGTTGTGATGGCGGACACACATCTCACCAGACCCGTGTTCGAGCGTGAGCTCCGGATCATCGCCCGACACGGGCTTACCGTAGAGTGGAAAGTGTTCGATGTGCCGTGGGAGGTCCTGAAGTCCCGCAACGCGGAGCGTAGTCGCGTGGACCCGTCGCATCGCCAGCCGGATGAGGTCCTCCGGTTCACCTACGAGGTTTTCCAATCCCCGGACGCTTGGTGGCGTAGCTTGCCGCCGGAGCAGGTCGAGGTGCTGAGCTGACGGACGGAGTGCGCGATCCATCCTCCCGAGTGTTGCCGGCAGGGCATAACCCTTCGTGCATTGCACCTGGTCCGTTGACGGGCATGGGCGTCGGCATGTTAGCTCGGCCGTGACGGTTCCTCCCCGGAGGATCAAAAGGGAACGCGGTGCGGGGGTAGCCCCAACGCCGTGGCTGCCCCCGCAACTGTAAGCGGCGAGCCCTTCGCCACCGACGTCACTGAGCGGCCTCGCTCGGGAAGACGGTGAAGGGCAGTGACCCGCGAGCCAGGAGACCTGCCGTCAGTCGTGGTCACACGCGAGACACGCTGGGCGGGGTGCCCCGGCGGGTGCGGAAGCATGCGCGTTGCGCGTGGTTCGGCCTCGTTCGCGGTGACGTGCCACTGCCGTCGCCCGAGGCCCATCAACGTGTCCCGTTCACCGTCCATCCCGCTGATGTCCGTGCTGGCCTTGTCCTGCGCGATCCCCACCGCCGTCGCAGCCCAGGGGGCGCGCTCTGAGGAGACCGCCGTGGTGCTCGACGCGCTCTCGGTCGAGGGGACCCTCACCGCCACGCCGACCTACCGGGTGCCGGACCTCTACAGCGGCACCAAGACGGTGACGCCGCGTCGCGACCTGCCGCAGCAGGTCGACGTGGTGCCCCGGGAGGTTCTGGTCGACACCGCCGCGACCCGGGTCGAGCGCGCCCTCGACTACGTGCCCGGGGTCGGCAAACAGAACGACTTCGGCGCCCAGAACCTCGCCCTGTACTCGGTGCGCGGCTTCGCAACCCAGGACATCTTCCAGAACGGCTTCAACATCGCCCGCGGCTACAACGGCGCCCCCGACACCCAGAACGTCCAGTCCATCGAGGTCCTGAAGGGCCCGGCCGGAGCCCTCTACGGACGCAGCGATCCGGGGGGCACCGTCAACATCCTCACCAAGCAGCCCGTAGCGCGACCCTTCGTCGAGATGGGCACGCTGTTCGGCAGCTTCGGCACCGCCCGCACCACGGTCGATGCCGGCGGTGCGCTGAGCGAGGACGGCAGCGTGCTCTATCGCTTCAACGGCGCGCTCGCCCGCCAGGACAGCTTTCGAGATTTCGTCGACGGCGACCGGGTGCTCCTGGCGCCGGTGGTGAGCTGGCAGGTCACCCCCGACACCAAGATCACGTTCGAGGCGCAGTACCTGCGCAACCGCCAGACCTTCGACCGCGGCACCGTCGCGGTGACCAACCGCCTCGGCCTCGTCCCGCGCTCACGCTTCTTCGGCGAGCCGGGCGACGATTCCGTGTCCGAGAGCGCGCTGCTGCAGGTGCGGCTGGAGCACGCCTTCAACACCGACTGGCATTTGCGGGTCGCCACGCACCTCAACACCGGAAGCCTCACCGGCCTGCAGACCGGCGCGACCGGGATCCTCGACGACGGGCGCACGCTCTTGCGCGAGTTCCGCCAGCACGGCTTCACCTGGGGCGTCGCCATCGGCCAGGCCGAACTCGTCGGGCGCTTCGAGACCGGGCCCATCGCCCACACCCTGCTGCTCGGCCTGGAGCACGAGCGCTACAACAGCACCGAGAACCTGCTGCGCTCGACCCCGCGTCTCGACCCCTTCGCCATCGACCTGTTCAACCCGGTCTACGGGCAGGCCAAGCCTCCGTTCACGCGCCGCTACAGCGCCAGCGAGAACGTCGGCAACACGGCGGTCTACCTCCAGGACCAGATCGCCCTGAGCCCGGAATGGAAGCTGTTGCTGGGCAACCGCACCGACTTTTACAACCAGACCTTCCGCGACAAGGTCGCGAACGAACGCACCGAGCAGGACCGTACCGGCTTCTCGCCGCGGGCCGGTCTCGTCTACCAGCCGCTGTCGTTCCTGGCGCTCTACGGCAACGTCGCCGCCTCGTTCCGCCCCAACACCGGCTTCGACAGCGCGTCCCGGCCCTTCGCGCCCGAGACCGGGTTCACCTACGAGGTCGGGACCAAGCTCGACCTGTTCGACGGCCTCAGCGTGACAGCCGCCGCCTTCCACATCGAGAAGGAGAACGTACTCACCACCGACCCGGCAGACTTCTTCTTCCAGATCGCCGCCGGGGCGGTGCGCAGCCAGGGCTTCGACGTCAGCCTGGTTGGTCAGGTCACGCCCGAGTTCCGGGTGATTGGCGGATACGCCTTCATCGACGCGGCGGTCACCCGCGACGAGGTGCTAAGGGTCGGATCACCGCTGCTCAACATTCCACGTCACAGCGGCTCGCTGCTCGGCATCTACGAGGTCCAGGCGGGCGACTGGAAGGGTTTTGGGATCGGCGGCGGGTTCCGCGCCATCGGCTCGCGGCTCGGCGACAGCGGCGTCGAGAGCTTCCGCTTGCCGGGCTACGTCTTGACGGACGCGCTGGCCTACTACCGCTACGAGAACCTGCGCTGTGGGCTGAACGTCGACAACATTTTCGACGAGACCTACTACGAGCGCTCCTACAACACCTTCTGGGTCGGCGTCGGCGAGCCGCGGCGGGTCACCGTCAGCATGACGGCACGGTTCTGATGAGCGAGCGTCCGGAGCCGCCAAAGGCGTCGGTCAGTCTATCGCTCCTGTCCGGCCGCATCGCCTCCATCGATGCCCTGCGCGGGCTGGTGATGGTGCTGATGCTCCTTGATCACCTGCGCGAGACCTGGTTCCTGCACGTACCCGTGGCCGACCCGGTCGACGCACGGACTGCCCTGCCGGCCGTGGCCCTGGCCCGCCTCCTCGTCAGCCTGTGCGCGCCCATCTTCATCGCGTTGACCGGCGTGGCTGCGTACCTGTTCGGTACCAGGCATACACTGGCGGAGACACGGGCCTACCTGCTGAAGCGTGGGCTCGTGCTGATGGCGCTGGAGGTCCTCTACCTCTCGGAACTGTACTGGGGCGTCGCCAGTCCGACGCTCTGGCTGCAGGTGATCTGGTGCATCGGCGTCTGCATGATCATCCTGGCGGTGCTGGTCGGCCTTCCACGCCCTGTCCTCCTCGCGGTCGGACTGCTGATCGTCTGCGGCCACAACCTCCTAGACCAGATCCACCTCCAACCTGACCAACCGTTTTTTGCGGTCTGGGCGATGCTGCACCAGCGCGACGTCATCGCGCTGCCGTTCGGGCTGGTGGCAAAGACGACCTACCCGGTGCTCCCGTGGATGGGCGTCATCGTGCTCGGCTACGCGGCCGGCCCGTGGTTCCTACCCGAAGTCGCCACGCGCGCTCGCGAGCACCGGTTTATGGCCCTCGGCTGCTCAATGCTCGTCGCCTTCATGGTCCTGCGTCTGGCGAACGGCTACGGCGACAAGCCCTGGTTCGTCGTCGAGGGCGACGCGCTTCGAACCACAATGAGCTTTGTCTCGCTGACGAAGTATCCCCCCTCGCTGCTGTTCCTGCTGCTGACGCTCGGGATCGGGGCGCTGCTGTTGGTTGCCCTTGAACGGATGCGTGACGCTTCGGTCGTCTCGGCCCTGGCGGTGTTCGGCGGTGCGCCGATGTTCTTCTACTTGCTCCACCTGACGATCCTGCGGCTCCTGTATCACGGTGCTGCTGCCATCTGGGGCCCGACGCAGGGCAGCGTGTTCGGCGTAGCAAATTATGGCTGGGTGCTGGCCTGGTACGTCGGGCTGGTCGTGCCCTTGTACTGGCCGACGGCCTGGTTCTCGCGCTTCAAGGCGGCACGTCGCGATATCGCCTGGCTCAAGTATCTCTAGTGGAGAAAATCTGACGGATGGAACCCGTTCCCTGGGCCCACTTCCGGCCCCTTGCCGACCTGATCAGCCCCCATTGAAGTGGTCCGCCCTTTGGTATGGCTTTTGAGCCTGGAGGACGGACGAGATGGCAAAGCACCCGAAGCCCGAGGAGATCGTCGCCAAGTTGCGGCAGGCGGATGTGCTGATCTCACAGGGCCAGAG
>NZ_JAKSYF010000036.1:0-1832 GCF_022829745.1 Methylobacterium sp. E-016 | reverse complement strand
GCCCCCTCGATTTTGGACGGTTTGTCCGAGACGTCCGCGTTGCGGTTGCTTCCGGAGAGCGATCTCCGGGCGGTGGCGGACGCGGTTCGCTCGGAGATGATCGAGGCCGTGTCGGTGACGGGCGGTCATCTCGGGTCGGGGCTCGGGGTGGTCGAGCTGACGGTGGCGCTGCACCACGTGTTCGACACGCCCGACGACCGGATCGTGTGGGACGTCGGGCACCAGGCGTATCCGCACAAGATCCTGACCGGGCGGCGCGAGCGGATGCGGACGCTGCGCCAGGGCGGCGGGTTGTCGGGCTTCACCAAGCGCTCGGAGAGCGAATACGACCCGTTCGGGGCGGCGCATTCCTCGACCTCGATCTCGGCCGCTTTGGGCATGGCGGTGGCGCGGGACCTGCACGCGGCCTCGGAGAAGGCCAAGGGCCACGCCGAGCCCAAGCGCCGCAACATGATCGCGGTGATCGGGGACGGCTCGATGTCGGCGGGCATGGCCTACGAGGCGATGAACAACGCCGGCGCGCTGCATTCGCGGCTGATCGTGATCCTGAACGACAACGACATGTCGATCGCGCCGCCCGTGGGCGCGATGTCGGCCTACCTGGCGCGGCTGGCGTCGGGCGGGGCGTACCGGGGCCTGCGCGAGACCGCCAAGCAGCTCGGCAAGCTGCTGCCGAAGGCGATCTACCAGCGGGCGGCGCAGGCCGAGGAGTTCGCCCGCGGGCTGATCGTCGGCTCGGGCACGATGTTCGAGGAGATGGGCTTCCACTACGTCGGGCCGGTGGACGGGCACAACCTCGACCACCTGCTGCCGGTGCTGAAGAACGTGCGCGACTCGGAGCAGGGCCCGATCCTGCTGCACGTGGTGACGCAGAAGGGCAAGGGCTACGCGCCGGCGGAGGCGTCGGCCGACCGCTACCACGGCGTGGTGAAGTTCGACGTGCTGTCGGGCGTGCAGACCAAGGCCAAGGCCAACGCCCCGGCCTACACGCGGGTGTTCGGCGAGAGCCTGATCAAGGCGGCGGATGCCGACGACAAGGTGGTGGCGATCACCGCGGCGATGCCGGGCGGCACCGGGATCGACCTGTTCGGCAAGGCGCATCCGGACCGGACCTTCGACGTCGGGATCGCCGAGCAGCACGCGGTGACGTTCGCCGGCGGCCTGGCGACGGAGGGCTACAAGCCGTTCGTGGCGATCTACTCGACCTTCCTGCAGCGGGCCTACGACCAGGTGATCCACGACGTGGCGCTGCAGAATCTGCCGGTGCGCTTCGCGCTGGACCGGGCGGGGCTGGTGGGGGCCGACGGGGCGACGCATGCGGGGGCGTTCGACCTGGCGTACCTGTGCTGCCTGCCGAACATGACGGTGATGGCGGCGGCCGACGAGGCCGAGCTGGTGCACATGGTGGCGACCTGCCACGCGCACGACGACGGCCCGATCGCGCTGCGCTACCCGCGCGGCGAGGGGGTGGGCGTCGAGATGCCGGAGGTGGGCGTTCCGCTGGCGATCGGCCGGGGCCGGATCGTGACGCGGCCCGAGGGCGCGCGGGTGGCGCTGCTGTCGCTGGGCACGCGTCTGTCCGAGGCGCTGAAGGCGGCCGAGACGCTGGAGGCGGCCGGCATCGCGGTGACGGTGGCGGATGCGCGCTTCGCCAAGCCGCTGGACGAGGCGCTGATCCTGGACCTGGCGGCGAGCCACGAGGTTCTGATCACGCTGGAGGAGGGCTCGCGCGGCGGCTTCGGGGCGCAGGTGCTGCACCTGCTGACCGAGCGCGGCGTGCTCGACGCGATGCGGCTGCGGGTGCGCACGATGACCCTGCCCGACAGCTATCA
>NZ_JAKSYF010000031.1:0-33873 GCF_022829745.1 Methylobacterium sp. E-016 | reverse complement strand
CGGCAGCCTGGGCGCCGGCGACGGCGGCGAAGCCGGCGGCCGAAGCGAGCAGGGTGCTCTTCAAGAGCGTCATAGATATCTCCAAAAGCTTCGAGACCCGAGGATCGTGTGGTCGCGGGGCCGGGGCCGATCGCGTCACACCTTGTTTTGCGGCCCGCTTTTTGGTGCGGGCTCATCGGGCCCGCTTTTGCGATGCCCCCAGTGCCCGAGCACTGTGTGCGAACCGGTCCACCCGAGCAACGTCGAATCCTCCCCGAAGACCTCGTGCGACGCCGCTGTTGCATCACGGCAACGAATCGAGTGACCTTTAGCCAGCTTGCATACGGATGTAGCGATCTGGCCCGCGCAACCGACCACGGAAGCCGTCGAAACACAGATCCTGCCGGCACTTCGCACATGGATTGTGCGCAATGTCGTCAATTCGATCTGCGGCGTGCTTTCGATCGCCGCTTCGCGCATCGCCGCCTCGCCTCAGGCGAATCCTGCCTCGCGGTGCGAAGGAGCGAATACCAACTTCCAGCGCGATAGACGTCAAAGCTTTAGAATTCACCGATTATTAAGTTAACTTTATTGAAGAGTAAGAATTGACGACGACAGTCCAAGGCTTCAGGTTCGAGATGGATCAGATGGTGTTGCGTGCAATGATTTCCTCTCACGACATTCGCGAAACGCTCGGTGGAATCGAGTCCCTGTCCGGCCAAGTCGACCGGCTCTCGGACGACGACGATCTGTTCGACAAGGGCCTGTGCTCCTTCGGGTCCGTGCAGCTGATGCTCGCGCTCGAGGAGCGGTTCAACATCGAGTTCCCCGATCATCTCTTGAACCGGGCGTCGTTCGCGACGATCCGCGCGATCCGCAGCACCGTCGCGACGATCGCCCAGCCGGTGGACGCATGAGCGCGCTCGCCAAGCGGGTGCCCCCCGAACCGGTTCTCGCTCCGCCGACCTTCGCGGAGCGCATCCGCCGGGTCGCGCAGGTCGCCGCGCTCCATGCGGACGCCGTCGATCGCGAGGGGCGCTTCCCCGCGGAAGCCGTCGCCGCGCTCCGCGAGGAGCGGCTCCTCGGGATCCAGATCCCGGAGGCGTTCGGCGGCGAGGGGGCCGACATGAGCCGGCTGGCGGAGGCCTGCTTCGGCCTGGGGCAGGCCTGCGCCGCGACCGGGATGGTGTTCGCGATGCACCAGATCAAGGTCGCGAGCCTCGTCACCCATGGCGGGGAGAGCGCCTGGCACCGCGCGCTGATGCAGCGGGTGGCGGAGCGGCAGCTGCTCGTCGCCTCGGCAACCACCGAGGGCGGCATCGGCGGCGACCTGCGCAACAGCCTCTGCGCGGTCGAGGCCGAGGGCGACGCGTTCGCCTTCCGCAAGGACGCCACCGTGATCTCCTACGGCGCCCACGCCGACGTGATCCTCGCCACCGGCCGGCGCCACCCGGACGCCGCCTCCTCCGACCAGGTCCTCGTCGCGCTGACGGCGGACCAGATCACCCTGGAGCGGACCAGCCGCTGGGACACGCTCGGCATGCGCGGCACCTGCAGCGACGGCTTCCTGCTCGCCGCCCGCGACGTGCCGATCGCCCAGATCCTGCCGAAGCCCTTCGCCGAGATCGCGGCCCAGTCGATGCTGGCCTCCTCGCACCTGCTGTGGAGCAGCGTCTGGTTCGGGATCGCGAGCCATGCCGTCGACCGGGCGCGGACCTTCGTCCAGGCCGAGGCCCGCCGGCGGCCGGGCACGGTGCCGCCGGGCGCCCTGCGTCTCGCCGAGGCGACGAGCGCGCTGCAGGCGATGAAGGGGACCATCCAGGGCGGGCTGCGCCACTACGCGGAAGCCCAGGGCGCGCCCGATCTGCTCGGCTCGATCGGCTTCGCGGTGGCCTTGAACAACGTGAAGACCACCGCCTCGACCGCGGCCGTCGCCATCGTCCAGCTGGCGCTGGGGATCGTCGGCATCGCCGGCTACAAGAACGGAACCCCGTTCAGCCTCGGCCGGGCGCTGCGCGACGTGATGTCGGCGCCGCTGATGATCAGCAACGACCGTATCCACAGCAACACCGCCAACCTTCTGCTGGTGCAGAAGGGCAACGGCCAATTCCTGAGCGCGTGATGGACAGCTTGGCCACCCCGACCCTCGCCGCGCCGCTCGAGACGAGCCCGTCCCAGGCGGATGCGACGGAACCGCGCTCGTTCCTCGACCGCCTGTTCGACCGCGGCCACCTGGTGCGCACCGGGATCGACGGGCTGTACGGGCGCGGCGGCGACTTCGAGAGCGTGGTCGAGGCGCTCGACGCCCTCGTCTCGCGCCTCGGCGCGGCCGACGGCGCCGAGAGGATGCGCTTCCCGCCTGGCATGAGCCGCCCGGCCTTCGAGCGCAGCGGCTACCTCAAGGGCTTCCCCAACCTCGCCGGCACCGTGCACAGCTTCTGCGGCGACGAGGCCGCCCACGCGCGCCTCCTCGCCTGCGTCGAGGCCGGGCGGGACTGGACCCAGGACCAGGCCTGCACCGACATCGTGCTGACGCCGGCCGCCTGCTACCCGCTCTACCCGGTCGCCGCCGCGCGCGGTCCCCTGCCGGCCGGCGGCCTGCTGTTCGACCTGCAATCCTACTGCTTCCGCCACGAGCCCTCGGTCGAGCCGACCCGGATGCAGATGTTCCGCATGCGCGAGTACGTGCGCATGGGCAGCCCCGAGCAGGTGCTGGCCTTCCGGGAGGTCTGGCTCGAGCGCGGCACCGCGATGATGCGCGCCCTCGGCCTGCCGCTGGCGGTCGACCCGGCCAACGACCCGTTCTTCGGCCGCGCCGGGCGGATGCTGGCCAACAACCAGCGCATGCAGGGGCTCAAGTTCGAGCTCAACGTGCCGGTCAACAGCGAGGCCCCACCGACCGCCTGCCTGAGCTTCAACTACCACCAGGACCACTTCGGCAGCACCTGGGAGATCGGCCAGGCGGACGGCGCCGTCGCCCACACCGCCTGCGTCGGGTTCGGCCTGGAGCGGATCACGCTCGCGCTGCTGCGCCACCACGGCCTCGACCTCGCCGCCTGGCCGGCGGACGTGCGCACGCAGCTCTGGGGCTAGGACGGTGCCGGCCGCCCTCGCCCTCGACCGTGCCCCGGACGCCGCCCCCGAGCCGGCGCCCCACCCGCTCCACGCCCCGGCCCGCGCCTGGCCGGAGACGAACTGCTACGTCGACCTCTGGATCGAGCTGCTGCACGCCCGCGGGCTCGAACCGGAGGGGATGCTCGGCTTCACCCTGCGCCAGGATTTCGAGGGCGACCAGTTCACCTTCTTCAAGCCGGCGATGGCCGACATCGAGGCGCTCTACGGCCTGCGCCTGGAGGAGCTCGCCGTCTACGACGGGCTCGAGCGCCACGCGAGCGTCCAGGTCGCCCGCGGCTGCCCGGTGCTCGTCGAGGTCGACGCGATCCACCTGCCCGACACCGCCGGCACCACCTACGGGCGCGAGCACGCCAAGACGACGATCGCGATCCTCGGGCTCGACCCGCGGCGGCGCACCCTCGACTACCTGCACAATGCCGGCCGCTTCCAGCTCGCCGCCGACGACTACGACGGCATCTTCGGCCCTGCCCTACTGGCGCCCTACGCCGAGTTCGTGAAGGTGGTCGCCCCGCCCCTGCCGCCTCGCGCGCTGCGGGCGGCGGCCCGCACGCTGCTGTGCGGGCATCGCACCCGCGCCCCGCGGACGAACCCCGTGCGCGCCTTCCAGGCGGCGCTGGAGCAGACCGGCGAGGCCCTCGTGCTGCAGCCGCTCTCGGTCTTCCACCGCTACGCCTTCAACACCACACGTCAGCTCGGGGCCAACTTCGAGCTTCTCGGCAGCCACCTCGCCTGGCTCGACGCCGCGGGGCTGGCCGATCTCGCCACCGCGGCGGAGGCGGCGACGCGGCTGGCACAGGAGACCAAGGCGTTCCAGTTCCAGCTCGCCCGCGCCTTCGGCCGGCGCAACGCCGCGCCGCTGGCGGCCGCGCTCGAGCGCCCCGCCGCGAGCTACGACGCGGTCTTCTCCGCCCTCGACCGCGCCCTGCGCTGAGGGACGGCGCCGTGGCCCGCCTCCACGCCGTCGACGGCATCCCGGCCCGCACGATCGAAGGGCCGTGGTCCCTCGTGGTGACGGCGCCCGGTGCCTGCGCCGGGCCGGGCGAGGCGGCGAGCCTGCCGGGCTGGATTTCGGCGGAGGTCCCCGGCACCGCGGCCGCCGCGCTCCGTGCGGCCGGCCTCTGGTCGGAGGCCGAGCCGACGCCGCTCCACGGGGCGGACGTCTGGTACCGCACCGCGCTGACCCTGCAGGGCCGCGAATCCCTCCGCTTCGAGGGGCTGGCGACGCTCGCCGAGATCTGGGTCGACGGCGTGCTCCGCCTCGAGACGCGCTCGATGTTCCTCGCCCACGTCATCGCGGTCGAGGGGACGGGCACGGTCGAGCTCGCCCTGTGCTTCCGCGCCCTGCAGGCCGAGCTCGCCCGGCCCAACCGGCGCGGGCGCTGGCGCCCTCGCCTGGCGACGCCCGGAGCGCTGCGCCACGTCCGCACCAGCCTGCTCGGCTTCATGCCCGGCTGGTGCCCGCCGATCGACACGGTCGGCCCGTACCGGCCCGTCACCCGGACCGCGATCGGTCCCGGGCGTCCGCACGTGCTGTCGGTCGACCTGCGCGCCGCGCTCGACGGCGGCACCGGCCGCCTGCGCCTCCGCCTCGCCCTCGCCGATGCCGGAGGCTCCCGGCTGACGCTCCGCTGCGCCGGGGCAGAGGCGGTGATCGAGGCCGACGCGGCGGGCGGCTTCGCCGGCGAGGTGCTGATTCCCGAGGTCGCCTTGTGGTGGCCGCACACCCACGGCGAGCCGCGGCTCCACGCGGTCGAGGCCGAGATCGACGGCCATGTGCTGGCGCTCGGTCGCGTCGGCTTCCGTACGATCGCGCTGGAACGGCCGTTCGCCGAGGGCCTGAGCCTGACGGTCAACGGCGTGCCGGTGTTCTGCCGCGGCGCGTGCTGGACGCCGGCCGACCTCGTCGGCCATTCGGCCGAGGCGTGCCGCCCGTTGCTGGCGCTCGCGCACGAGGCCGGCATGAACATGCTGCGGGTCTCCGGCATCACGCTCTACGAATCCGACGCCTTCCATGACCTGTGCGACGAGCTCGGCATCCTGGTCTTCCAGGACCTGATGCTCGCCAACTTCGACTATCCCGTCGACGATCCGGCCTTTCGGGAGCTGCTGCTCGCCGAGATCGACGGCTTCCTCGATCGCACCCAGGCCTCGCCCTCGCTCTGCGTCCTGTGCGGCGGCAGCGAGGTCGCGCAGCAGGCGGCGATGCTCGGGTTCCCCCGCGACGCCTGGACCGGGGGCCTCGCCGACGACGTCCTCGCCGCCCGCGTCGCCCGCCTGCGGCCGGACCTCGTGGTGGTGCCGAACTCGCCCTTCGGCGGGGACCTGCCGTTCGCGACCGAGGCCGGGCTCGCCCACTATTACGGCGTCGGCGCCTACCGCCGGCCGCTGGAGGATGCGCGCCGCGCCGAGGTCGGCTTCGCCTCGGAATGCTTGGCCTTCGCCAACGTGCCCGAGGATGCGACGCTGCGGGAGGCTGACCTCCTGGACCCCGCCGGCCCGGCCTGGGCCGCGGCGATTCCGCGCGACCGCGGCGCGGATTGGGATTTCGAGCAGGTCCGCGACCACTATCTCCGGACGCTGTTCGGGCTCGACCCCGAGACCCTGCGTCGCGACGACCCGGACCGCTACCGCGCGCTCGCCCGCGCGACGAGCGCCGAGGTGATGGAGGTGGTGTTCGGCGAGTGGCGCCGGGCGCGCTCGCCCACCGCCGGCGGGCTCGTGTGGAACTTCCGCGACCTCGCCCCCGGGCTCGGATGGGGCGTCGTCGATGCGGCCGGCCGCCCGAAATCGGCGTGGTACGCCCTCAAGCGCGCCTTCCGGCCCATCCAGCTGACGATCTCGGACGAGGGCCTGAACGGCCTGCACCTCCACGTCCACAACGACGCGGCCGCGCCGCTGTCCGCAACGTTGCGGCTCGTCTTCAGCGATGCCGAGGGGCGCGTGGTGCAGCAGGCCGAGCGCGCGATCGCGTGCGATCCGCGCAGCTCGGGAACCTGGTCGAGCGCGACGCTGCTCGGGCGGTTCTTCGATGCCACCGGAAGCTACCGCTTCGGCCCCCCCGCGCACAGCCTCGCCCATGCGAGCCTGATCGGCCCGGACCGCGACGGCCTCCTCGCCGAGAGCTTCCACTTCCCGCAAGGGCGCGATCCGGCACCGCGCCCGATCGGGCTCGCCGCCGCGATCGAGGCCGGCGCGGCCGGTCCCGTCCTCCGGGTCGCGGCGGACCGCTTCGCGCTCTGCGTGCGGATCGAGACCGAGACGGACGCGCGTCCCGCCGACGACGGCTTCCATCTCGCGCCCGGCACGCGGCGGCGCATCGCCCTCGTCGGGGACGGCCGTCCGCGCGGGATCGTCCGGGCCGTCAACACAAACGAGATCGTGAGGTTCTAAAACCTTGATGATGCACGCTCCCTTGCCGCAGCGCCTGTCGCCCCTCGAAGCGGAACCGGTCGTGATCGACGGCCTGTTCGGATGGTTCAGCTCGGGCATCGGCCGGCGCGGCGTGATCCTGTGCGGTGCGACCGGCTTCGAGCAGCTCTCGGCGCATCGCCCGTGGCGGGCACTGGCCGGACGGATCGCCGCCACCGGCTGCGCGACCCTGCGCTTCGACTATCCGGGCGAGGGCGATTCGGCGGATGCGGGCGCCGGGACGCTGGCGGCGTGGCGCGATGCGATCCGCAGGGCGGTGCGCTTCCTGCGCGAGGAGGCGGGGGTGACGGAGGTCGTCCTCGTCGGCCTGCGGCTCGGGGCGACGCTGGCGGCGCTCGTGGCCGAGGAGGGCGGCGTCGACCGGCTCGTGCTGATGGCGCCGTGCCGGACCGGGCGCGGGTACCTGCGCGAGATGAAGCTTCGGGCCCCGGCGGTGAACCAGCTGTCGGACGGCACCGCGCCGGCCGAGATACCCGGTCGCCTCTCGGTCGGCGGCTTTCCGATCGGCCCGGAGCTCGCGGCCGACCTCGCGCGGATCGACCTCGCTTCGGCGACGGTCCGGCCGGCGCCCGAGATCCTGATCCTCGGCGCGGAGACCGACGCCCTCGCCAAGCGCTACGCCGCGCTCGGCGCCGCGGTGACGGCGGGCGCCCTGCCCGGCCTCGCCCAGCTCGTCGGCAACCCGCTGTTCTCGGAGGCACCCGAGGCGGCCTTCGCCGAGGTGGTCGCCTTCGCGACCGCAGGCGCCCTGCCCCGGCCGAATTCGGCGCGCGCCGTCGCGGCGCCCGCCCATCTTGCCGGAGGCGGCTGGCGGGAGGAGGCGGCCCGGTTCGGGCCGGGGCTGTTCGGCATCCACGCCCGGCCGACCGGCCCGTCGACGGGGGCGCCGACGGTCCTGTTCATCGCCGCCGGCCTCAGCGCGCATTCCGGCTGGGGCCGGCAGGCGACGCGGATGGCCCGCGTTCTCGCGGCCGAGGGCGTGCCGTCGCTGCGGATGGATCTGGCCGGGGTCGGCGACAGCGCGGATCGGCCGGGCGGCGCCTCGCCGATGTTCTCGGCCGACACCCTCGACGATTTCCGTCACGCCCTGGACCACCTCGAGGCGCAGGGCGCGAGCCGGGTCGTCCTCGTCGGCAATTGCAGCGGCGCCTACGCGGCGTTCCAGGCGGCGTGGCGCGACCGCCGGGTCGCGGGCGCGCTGCTGGCCAACCTCTACTGCTTCGACTGGCACCCGGACGACGACGTCGACGCCGTCGTGCGCCGGACGGTGGGAAGCGCCGCGACCTATGCCGCCCTGCTCCGGCGCGGCAGCACGTGGCGCCGCCTGCTCAAGGGCGAGGTCGGCATCCGGGCGATCGGCAGCGTGCTCCTGCGCCGCGGCCTGTGCATGGCCGAACGCCGGTGGAAGGCGCTGTTCCGTCCGGCGCCCGAGGGCGGCAGCGTCGCGCGCCGGATCGCGGCGATGCGCCGGCGCGGCGCGTCTCTGCGCCTCGTCTACGCGGTCGGCGATCCCGGGATCCCCGCCCTGCGCAGGCATGTCGGCCGCACGCCGGAGCGGGCCGCCCGGCGCCTCGGCGCGCCGGTCGCGATCATCGCGGGCACCGACCACAACCTCGCGACGCCCACCGCGCAGGCCGAGCTGGTCACGATCCTGCGGGACCTCGTCGCCACCGTCGTCGCGAGTCGCCCCTGACGCCCCGCCGGCCGCGCGGCCGCGGGGGGCGGCGAGACAACGCAGGCGAGGGGCTTCACAGGGCGGGTCCCACCGCCTACCTTCGGGGTCCCAGCAACGAACGAAAGGAGGTGATCCAGTGTCTCATTGTCATCAGCCGCTGTCTTCGGCTTACCGGACCTGGACCGTCGCCTCCGGCGCCTCCTTCTAAGGGCGCTCGAGCCGCACACTCGGGACAGTTTCGGCCGGACCGCGGTTCGGCAATGGAAGGGCCGCCCTCACGGGCGGCCCTTCGGCTTTTCAGGGGCACGGCGATCGCGTCGCCGTGCCGATGCGAAGCCGGTTCAGCGCTTCTGGAACAGCGGCTGCGCCAGCGCCTCGGTGCGGGCGCGCCACAGGTCGCGCTCCTCGCGCATCGCGTCGAGCTCGTCGCGGATCTGATCGCGCTCCGCCCGGAAGTGATCGCGCTCGGCGCGGATTTCCTGGAGGGCGTTCATCTCGATCTGCACGTGGTTGCGCAGCTCGCGGATCTCCTGGGCGAGCAGCGTCTGCAGCTCGCCGTGGCGGTCGGCCTCGAGCCGAAGCTTGGCCTTCAGCATCAGGTTCTCGGCCATCAGCTCCGAGACGTCCTCGGCGTCCGAGTTCGAGCGCGGGGCCTCGGCCGGCTGCTGCACGATCCGGGGCGACCAGGCCTGCTCGGCGGCGCGGGCCTCGGGGCGCGGCGCCGGGCGCGCCTCGGCATGGCGCGCCTCGACTTGGGGCTGTGCCGGGGCCTGGGCGGCGGGCGCCTGGGCCTTCATGGCGGCGAGCCAGTCGCGCAGCGGGCCCGGGGCCGGGCGTCCACCGGACTCGTAGGGTGGCAGGTTGCGGGCGGGGTCCGACATCGGCATGTCCTCAACGATCGAGGCCATTCAGCGCTGAACATGCTTAACGATCGGTAAAGGTTAACGCCGTCTCGCCGTCCGATCACGGGAATGTGGGCCGGATCCCGCCCTGCCCCTCAGCCCGCGCCCTTCTCGATCTCCTGGTCGCTCTCCTGGTCGACGTTCTGCTCGCGCTCGTCGAAGGTGTAGCCTTCGAGCCAGTCCGCGCTGTCCTGCGAGCCGGCCGGGTAGGGGTCGGCCGAGTGCGGCGCGCCCTGCTTCTTGGCCGCCCTGCCCTCTTCCACGATCTTGGCCGATACGTATGCCATGCGGGTCTCCTCCTTGGCGCCTTGGTCTTCCGAAGGTGGGAGGACCGTGCGAAAAGGCGAGCCCGGCCGTCGGCGGGGACGACGGACCGCTGCGGATCCGTCGCGAAATTGACTTTTCGCGTGAGCTTCCGTATCGCCCGGCGCATCCGACGTTCTTCGTCGACTCCGAAGCCGACCGGTCCACCGAGACCGGAGGTCAACGCCCGACAGCGCGTCCGCGCCCTCGGGCGTGCTCGGCGTTGGCGGCAGCGTCCTCACGAAGGCCGTCCTTGACCCACGCCATGACCCCATCCGCCGCCCTGCGCATCGAGGATGCCGTGAACGAGGTCTGCCCCTGGTCGGGCAAGCCGATCGCGGCCGATTCGCTGACGCTGTACAACGGCGCCGTGGTCGGCTTCTGCAATCCGGACTGCCGGGACAAGTTCGCCCGCGCGGTCGGCGCCTTCGAGGATGCGTTCCAGGCACGTCGCGCCGCCGCGTCGGGGCTGGACCAGTAGCGCCATGTTCGAGGGCCTTTCCGACCGCCTGTCCGGCATCCTCTCCGGCCTCACCCGCAGGGGTGCGCTGACCGAGGCCGACGTCACCGCCGCGATGCGCGAGGTCCGCCGCGCCCTGCTCGAGGCCGACGTGGCGCTCGAGGTGGTGCGCGGCTTCACCGACGCGGTGCGCGAGAAGGCCGTCGGCGCCGTCGTGCTGAAGTCGGTGACGCCCGGCCAGATGGTCGTGAAGATCGTCAACGACGAGCTCGTGGCGATGCTCGGCACCGATGCCGCGGTGATCGACCTGAACGCGCCCGCCCCCGTGCCGATCCTGATGGTCGGACTGCAGGGCTCGGGCAAGACCACCACGACGGCCAAGATCGCCCGACGCCTGTCGGACCGCGAGAAGCGCAAGGTGCTGCTCGCCTCGCTCGACACCCGCCGTCCGGCGGCGATGGAGCAGCTCGCCGTCCTCGCTGGCCAGGTCGGCGTCGCCTGCCTGCCGATCGTCGCCGGCCAGTCGGCGGTGCAGATCGCCAAGCGCGCGATGGATGCCGCCCGGCTCGGCGGCTTCGACGTGGTGATGCTCGACACCGCCGGCCGCACCACGGTCGACGAGGCCCTGATGCAGGAAGCCGCCGAGGTGAAGGCGGCGACGAAACCCCACGAGGTCCTGCTCGTCGCCGACGCGCTCACCGGCCAGGACGCGGTCAACACTGCCCGCGCCTTCGACCAGCGCCTCGGCGTCACCGGCATCGTGCTCACCCGCATGGACGGCGATTCGCGCGGCGGTGCGGCGCTCTCGATGCGCGCCGTCACCGGCAAGCCGATCAAGCTCGTCGGCACCGGCGAGAAGGTCGACGCGTTGGAGGAGTTCCACCCCTCCCGCGTCGCCAACCGCATCCTCGGCATGGGCGACATCGTCTCGCTCGTCGAGAAGGCGGCCGAGACCATCGATCACGAGCAGGCGCTCCGCACCGCGGAGAAGATGCGCAAGGGCAAGTTCGACCTCGACGACCTGTCGATGCAGCTCGCCCAGATGGAGAAGATGGGCGGCATCGGCGGCCTGATGGGCATGCTGCCCGGCATGGGCGCGATGAAGAAGCAGGTCGAGGGCGCCAACCTCGACGAGAAGATGTTCAAGCGCCAGCGCGCGATCATCTCCTCGATGACGGCGCAGGAGCGCAAGAACCCTGATCTCCTCAAGAACTCCCGCAAGAAGCGCATCGCGGCCGGCTCGGGCACCAAGGTCGAGGAGCTGAACAAGCTCCTGAAGATGCACCGGACCATGGCCGACATGATGAAGGCGATGGGCTCGGGCAAGCGCGGCATCGGCCAGGCGCTGGGCTCGATGTTCGGCCTCGGCGGCGGCGGGATGCCGGGCGGCATGGGCGGGGTGCCCGGGCTTCCCCCGGGGATGCCCGAGCCGACGCCGGAGCAGATCGAGGCGATGCAGAAGCAGTTCGGCGGCAAGCTGCCGCCGATGCCCCCCGGCCTCGGGGGCGGCGGCAAGATGCCGGGCCTTCCGGGTCTCGGCGCGCCGAAGATGCCGGGCCTCGGCGGCTTCCCGTTCGGGAAGAAGAAGTAGGGCGAATGGGGAGTAGCGAATAGCGAACGGGGCTTTCGGCCATCTGTTCGCTACTCACTACCCACGATTCGCCGATCGATCGAAGCAAATCAGGAGCTGAAGACATGTCCCTCAAGATCCGCCTCACCCGTGGCGGCGCCAAGAAGCGCCCGTACTACCGCATCGTCGTCGCCGACGCCCGCGCGCCCCGCGACGGCCGCTTCATCGAGAAGGTCGGCGCCTACGACCCGATGAAGGCCAAGGACGACCCGGCCCGCATCGTGCTCGAGGCCGAGAAGATCACGGCGTGGCTCGCCAAGGGCGCGCAGCCGACCGACCGCGTCCTGCGCTTCCTCGACGCCGCCGGCCTCGCCAAGCGCCCCACCCGCAACAACCCGCAGAAGGCCGAGCCGGGCGAGAAGGCCAAGGAGCGCGCCGCCAAGCGCGCCGAGAAGGCCGCCAAGCCCGCCGAGGACGCGGCCGCTTAAGGAGCCCCAGCATGCGTCGTCCCGCAGGCCCATCCCGCGGCGACGGCGCGCGCCGCGGCGCCATCGCGCCCGGCACCCAGACCTCGCCGCGGCCCAAGCCCGCGGCGAAGCCGGCTCCCGCCGCGGTCGATCCGAGCCTCGTCGTGATGGGCGAGTTCGGGCGGGCGCAGGGGCTGAACGGCGAGATCCGCCTGAAATCCTATACCGGCGACCCGCAGGCGATCGCCGGCTACGGCTCCCTCGTCGCGGCCGACGGCCGGACGTTCGAGCTGACGAGCGTGCGCCCGGCGCCCGGCTCCTCGCCCGACCTGCTGATCGCGCGGGTGCGCGGCGTCTCCGACCGGACCGGCGCGGAGGCGCTGAACCGGACCCTCCTCCACGTCCCCCGCGAGCGCCTCGGCGACCCCGATGAGGACGAGGTCTTCACCGCCGACCTCGTCGGGCTGCCGGCGATCGATGCCGCCGGCACCGTGCTCGGCACCATCGTCGCCGTGCCGAACTACGGCGGCGGCGATCTCCTCGAGATCAAGCCCGCGCAGGGTGGCGCCACCGCGCTGCTGCCCTTCACCAAGGCCTTCGTTCCCGAGCTCGACGTGGCGGCCGGGCGCGTCGTCGTCGCTCCACCGGAGGATTTCTTCGCGCCGCCCGGCCCGAAGCCCGCGGACGATCCGGGCTGAGCGGAGCCTCGGCGTGCCGGGCGGCGATCCGCCCTACGCTTCCATCAAGCCGCTGAGCGGCGCCGTGACCGTGCAGGTGACGCCGGTTTCCGGGTAGGCCAGCGCCACCGCGCCGCCGATCGCGCCGACGAGGCCGCGCTCGATCAGCCGGGTGCCGAAACCCTTGCGGCGCGGCTCGACCACCGGCGGACCGCCCTGCTCGCGCCAGAGCAGGTGGATCACCGCGCCGGGCCCCTCGCCCGCGACGTGCCAGCCCAGGGCCACGCTGCCGCCCGGCACCGAGAGCGCGCCGTACTTGACCGCGTTGGTGGCGAGCTCGTGCGCCATCAGCGCCAGCGACAGCGCCGCCTTCGGGCCGACCGCGAGGTCGGGGCCGGACAGCCGGAACCGCTGCGGCCCGCCGTCGTCGTGGATGCTCAGCGCGCCGCTGAACACCGCCTCCATCCCGGCGCTCTCGCTCTCGCCGGAGAGCAGGATGTCGTGCGCCTTGCCCATGGCCACGAGACGGGCCGACAGGGCCTCGCGCGCCGCGTCCAGATCGGTGACGTTGCGCAGGGTCTGCGTCGCGATCGCCTGGACCAGCGCCAGCGTGTTCTTCAGGCGATGGCCGAGCTCGTGGTGGAGGATGTCCTGCTGCGCCGCGGCGCGCTTGCGGTCCTCGATGTCGCTGATCGCCACCACGGCGCCGATCGTGGCGCCGGACGGGTCCTTCACCGCCTCGCCGACGATCTCGATCCAGCGGCGCGACCCGTCCGGCCGCTGGTAGTGCGCTTCCAGCTCGGCATGGTCGACCTCGCCCGCGGTGAGGCGGGCGAGCGGGTAGTCCTCCGGCGCCACCGGCGCCCCGTCCGAGCGGAAGGCGCGGTAGGCGCCGTAGCCGGCACGGTCTTCGGCGTAGAGGGTGGCGTGGCCGAGGATGCGCTCCAGGCGCGAGTTGCCGAAGACGATCCGGCCGCTCGGGGCCTCGGCCAGCAGGATGCCCACCGGCATGGTCTGGAGCACGGTGTCGAGCTGCGCCTGGTTCTGGCGCAGGCGGCGCTCGGTCTCGTTGCGCCGGGTGATGTCGAGCATCGCCCCGATCATCCGCACCGCCCGGCCCGCGCCGTCGCGGATGATGTAGCCGCGGTCGATCACCGCGGCGTAGCCGCCGTCGCCCCGCCGGAAGCGGTACTCGTCGGTCCAGGTCTCGGTCGCGCCGTCGATCGCCGCATGGATGCTGCGGGCGATCCGGTCGCGGTCCTCCGGATGGATCTGGGCGAGCCACCAGGCGCCCTGCGGCGCGACGTCGGCGAGGTCGTGGCCGTGGGCCAGCATCAGCGCCTCGTTCCACCGGACCTGGTCCGCGACGAGGTCCCAGTCCCAGATCGCGTCGGTGGTGGCCCGCGCCGCCAGGCGATAGCGCTCCTCGGTCGCCTTCAGGGCGAGGTCGGCGGATTTGTGCTCGGTGATGTCGCGGACGGTGCCGATGAAGCGGACCGCGACGCCGTCCTCGAGGATCGCCCGCCCGCGGGCGGCGATCCAGCGCTGCGCGCCGGTGTCGGCCGCGATCACCCGGTAGTCGATGTCGAGCGCGCCGGTGCCGGCCGGGTCCATGGCCGCCCGGACCGCCGCGTCCGCGCGCTCCCGGTCGTCGGGGTGCAGGCCGCCGAGATAGGTCTCGGCGTAGGTGACCGGGCCGCGGGCCGGCACGCCGAACAGGGCGCGCACCCGCGCGTCCCAGCGCAGCTCGCCGCTCGCGAGGTCGAAGTCGAAGATGCCGATGCCGGTGGCTTCGACTGCGAGCCGCAGCTGCTCCTCGGCCAGCGCGCGGGCGGCGAGCGCCTGCTCGCGGTTCTCGATCGCCCGGCGCAGCTCGAGCTGGACCATCACCTGGCGCGCGAGGGCGGCGAGCGTCGCCATCTGCCGGTCGGTCAGCCCTTCGGGGCGCGGGACGGAGTCGATGACGCAGAGCGTGCCGAGGGCGAAACCCTCCTGCGTGTGCAGCGGCGCGCCGGCATAGAACCGGATCTGCGGATCGCCCGTGACCAGGGCGTTGTCGCGGGTCCGCGGATCGCGGGTCAGGTCGGGGATCACCAGGATGCCGTCTCGGCCCAGCGCGTGCGCGCAGACCGATTGCGACAGCGGCGTCTCGCACGGGTCGAAGCCGATGCGGGCCTTGAACCATTGCCGGTCCTTGGCGACGAAGCTGACGAGCGCGGTCGGGGTCTCGCAGGCCTGCGAGGCCAGCAGGACGATGTCCTCGAAGCCGGCCTCGGCGGGCGTGTCGAGGATGTCGTAGGTGTCGAGGGCGGCGAGACGCGCGTCGTCCAGCGGGTCGTCCGGCGTCGGTGCGGCGGTCATGGCGCTCAGGCCGCCCTTCCCTGAGAGGGCTGGCCGGCCGCAGACCCGCCGGCCGCGGCCGGGTCGACGGCCACCAGCGTGCCGTCGTCGCGATAGACCGCGCCCAGCACCTCCTCGAAATGACGGCGCACCCGGTCGTGGCACTCGCAGGCCGCCCGCTCCAGGGCCGCCCGGTCGCGGATGGCGATGCGGCCGCGCGACACCGCGATCATCCCGCGGTCGTGCAGGCCGCGCAGGACGCCGGACAGGTAGGTGCGGCGGACGCCGAGCATCTCGGCGAGCACGTCCTGGGTGATCGGCAGCACGTCGGTCGAGAGCCGGTCGTGCAGGGTCAGCAGCCACTTGGCGGCGCGCTGCTCGATCGGGTGCAGGGCGTTGCAGGCCACCGATTGCAGGAGCTGGGCGATCAGGCAGTCGGAGTAGCGGGTGAACAGGTTGCGCAGCGTGCTCGACGCGTGCTTGGCCGCCTGGAGGCGCCCCGCCTCCACGCGCAGCCCCGGGCCGCCGATCTGGACCACGGCGCGGCTGAAGGCCGGCAGGTAGCCCTGGCTGACCACGCCGCCGACCGCGCCCTCCCAGCCGACCGTCGCGGTCTCGGTCATGCGGCCGTCGAGCATGGTGATCGCCAGGGTGACCACGGTGTGGTCGCACGGGAAGGTGACGTGCGAGACCGGATCGCCCGATTCGAACACGATGTCGCCGCGCGCGAACTCGGCCGGCTCGGCGTAGGGCGCGATCAGCGCCCGGTCGGCGGGCTGGAGGGCGCGCAGCAGGAGGTTCCTGCCGAAGGACGTGGCGGCGGTGACGGCCATGGCGGGGCGGTTCGTTTCCCAGGTGCAACAAGGCCATAGCGCAGCGCGAGGCCGCCGTCTGTTCACAAGTCGAAGTTCGCGCAAGTTTTCGATGACGGACGGGCCGGCATCGGCATCCGCTTGATTCCGGGGCGGCGCCGGCCATGTGATCACGGCATGAAACGGCGAAGCCTGCTCACGGCCGCGAGCGCGGCCACGGTGATGACCCTGGGCGGCGTCGGCTACGCCGTGCACAGGCGCGGGCGCAACCCGTACTACCGCGGGCCGGAAAGCGACCACTTCGACGGGGTGCGGTTCTTCGCGCCCGGCCAGGTCGCCGACAAGGCCCTGGCCGACATCCTCCGCTGGAAGGCCGAGCGCGGCGGAACGGCGTGGCCCAAGGCCTATCCGAGCCCCTTCCCGGCCGACCGTCCGCCGGAGCGCGTCACGGGCCTGCGCATCGTGCTGATCGGGCATGCCAGCTACCTGGTGCAGGTCGCCGGCCGCAACATCCTGATCGACCCGGTCTTCGCCACGCGCGCGAGCCCGACGCGCTTCGCGGGCCCGAAGCGGGTCAACCCCCCCGGCATCGCCATGGCCGACCTGCCGCCGATCGACGCCGTGCTGATCACCCACAACCACTACGACCATCTCGACGGGCCGAGCCTCGCGCGGATCTGGCAGGCGCACCAGCCGCTGGTCGTCGCGCCGCTCGGCAACGACACGATCCTGCGCGGCTACGACGACACGATGCATGTCGAGACCGCCGACTGGGGCGGCTCGGTCGATCTCGGCGACGGGGTGGCCGTCCACCTGACGCCGTCCTACCACTGGTCGGCCCGCGGGCTGAACGACCGGCGCATGGCTCTGTGGTGCGCCTTCGTGCTGACCACGCCCTGGGGCGTCCACTACCATGTCGGCGATACCGGCTTCGGCGACGGCGCGATCTTCCGGGACGTGCGCGCCCGCTTCGGGCCGCCGCGGCTGGCGACCCTGCCGATCGGCGCCTACGAGCCGCGCTGGTTCATGCAGGCGCAGCACATGAACCCGGCCGACGCGGTCGCCGCCCTCGACCTGCTCGGAGCGACCCAGGCGCTCGGCCACCATTGGGGCACCTTCCGGCTCACCGACGAGGGCATCGCGCAGCCGGCCGAGGCGTTGGACGCGGCGATGGACCAGGCCGGGCAGCCGCGCGCGCGCTTCCTCGCGCTGCGGCCGGGGCAGGTGTGGAAAGGCTGACCGCGGACGAACCACCCGCGTCGGTCACGGTGGAGACGCCCTCCCGATCGTCCGTCAGGTGGTCCGCTCCGTCGCGCTCGCCTTCCGGCCACCGGCGGTGATGCCGGCGGAGGCCGCGATGACGCAGCCGATCGCCAGCCATTGCAGCAGGGACAGGCGCTCGCCGAGCAGGATCAACGCCGCGAGCGCCGCGACCGCCGGCTCCAGGCTCATCATCACCCCGAAGGCCTGCTGCGTCAGCCGGCGCAGGGCCACCATCTCCAGCGAGTACGGCAGCGCGCTCGACAGCACCGCGATCCCGAAGCCGAGCGCCAGCGTCTCGGGATCGAGCAGGGCGGCGCCGGAGCTCGCCAGGCCGAACGGCGCCACCACGATGGCCGCTGCGAGCATGAGGAGCGACACCGCCTGCCCGCCGTCGACCCGGCCCGCGCGCTGCCCGAACACGATGTAGAGCGCCCAGGCCAAAGCCGCGACGAGGGCGTAGGCCACACCCGCCGGGTCCAGGCCGCCGGCCTCGCGCATCGGCAGCAGCAACCCGAGCCCGAGCACCGCGAGGCCGATCCAGGCGAAGTCGGCGGTTCGGCGCGAGGCCGAGAGCGCGACCGCGAGCGGCCCGAGGAACTCGATCGCCACCGCGGGACCGAGCGGGATCGTGCGGAGTGCCAGGTAGAAGGTCAGGTTCATCATCCCGAGCGCGGCGCCGTAGAGCGCGATGATCCCGGCCTCGCGCAAGCTCAGGCTCCGCCGCCACGGCCGCCACACCGCGAGTAGGATCAGGCTCGAGAAGCCCACGCGCAGGCTCGACACGCCGGCCGCGCCGACGATCGGGAACAGGCTCTTGGCCAGGGCCGCTCCGCTCTGGAGCGAGACCATGCCGGCGACGAGCGCGACGACGGGCAGGAGCGTCGCCGACGCGCCCGGCCGTTCGAGGCCGCGCACGGCGCTACAGGATGAACCGGCTGAGGTCGGCGTTGGCCGCCAGGCTCTCGACCCGGTCGCGGACATAGGCCGCGTCGATCGCCACCGTCTCGCCCGAGCGGTCGGTGGCGGTGAACGAGACCTCGTCGATGACGCGCTCGAGCACGGTCGAGAGGCGCCGCGCGCCGATGTTCTCGACCGAGCCGTTCACCTCCACCGCGACGCGGGCCAGCGCGTCCACCGCGTCGTCCGAGAAGGCCAGCGTCATGCCTTCCGTCTGCATCAGCGCCACCGTCTGCTTGAGCAGGCTCGCCTCGGTGGAGGTCAGGATCTGCTTGAAGTCCTCGACGGTGAGCGGCTGCAGCTCGACGCGGATCGGCAGGCGTCCCTGCAGCTCCGGCAGCAGGTCGGCGGGCTTCGAGACGTGGAAGGCGCCCGAGGCGATGAACAGCACGTGGTCGGTCTTCACCGGCCCGTGCTTCGTCGTCACCGTCGTGCCCTCGATCAGCGGCAGTAGGTCGCGTTGCACGCCCTCGCGGGAGACGTCGGCCGAGGACCGCCCCTCGCGGGCGCAGATCTTGTCGATCTCGTCGAGGAAGACGATGCCGTTGTCCTCGACCTCGCGGATCGCCTCGCGGATCAGCGCGTCGTCGTCGACGAGCTTGTCGGATTCCTCGGCGAGCAGGGGCGCGTAGGCGTCGCGCACGCTCATCCGGCGCGGCTTGCCCTTGGCGGCGCCGAACGCCTTGCCGAACATGTCGCCGAGGTTGACCGCGCCCATGGAGGCGCCCGGCATCCCGGGGATCTCGAACATCGGCAGGCCGGAGGACGGATTGCCGGCGAGCTCGATCTCGACCTCCTTGTCATCGAGCTGGCTGTCGCGCAGCTTCTTGCGGAAGCTGTCGCGCGTCGGCTGGCTCGCGGTCGGGCCGACCAGGGCGTCGAGGATGCGGTTCTCGGCCGCCGCCTCCGCCTTGGCCTTGACCGCCTTGCGCTTCTCCTCGCGCACGAGCCCGATCGCCACCTCGACGAGGTCGCGCACGATCTGCTCGACGTCGCGGCCGACATAGCCGACCTCGGTGAACTTGGTCGCCTCGATCTTGAGGAACGGCGCGCCGGCGAGCCGCGCGAGCCGGCGGGCGATCTCGGTCTTGCCGCAGCCGGTCGGGCCGATCATCAGGATGTTCTTCGGCGCGACCTCCTCGCGCAGCGGCCCGGTGAGCTGCTGCCGGCGCCAGCGGTTGCGCAGCGCAATGGCGACGGCACGCTTGGCGTCGTGCTGGCCGACGATGAAGCGGTCGAGTTCCGAGACGATCTCGCGGGGGGAAAACGTGGTCATCGGGCTCCGATCGGGTGCGGCAGCCGGTCTGCCAGGCGCGCGGGCAGGCCGCGCAGGACGACGCCCCGCATCGCGTGCCAGCCGGCGCTGAGCAGCAGGACGAAGGCGCCGAGCGCCAGGAAGCTCAAGGGGGCGGCCCGGTTGCTGAAGCCGGCGTCGCGGATCAGGGTTCCGAACGCGATCCCGGCATAGGTCAGGCCGGCCACGAGGATGGCGCGCCGGTCGGTGACCAGCGCCACCAGCGCCAGCAGCAGCACCACGCCGAGCACCAGGATCGCCGAGACCGTCGACGGCGCCTCGGCGTTCCGGAGGACCGTGGCGAGCATCGGATGCACGATCAGCGGGGCGGCGAGCAGGTGCAGCCAGAACGCGATGTCCGTGCGCCGGGTCTGGCGCTGGCGGTCGCCGAGGTCGAAACGCATCGCCAGGGCGAAGACAGCGAGGCCCGCCGTGACCAGCAGCGCGCTGAAGGCGTCGGCATCGAGGGTGGGGACGAGGGCGAAGGCCAGCGCGAGCAGCGTGCCGGCGAGCGCGGCTGCGCCCGCCGCGATGGTGATCGGCACGGCAAAGCGCCGGTAATGCAGGGCGCAGAGCGCCAGGGTCGCGAGCGCCGCCCCGGCATAGGGAAGCGGTGCCGGCGCGCCCGATCCGCTCGGTCCCGGCAGGGCGCTGCCCCAGCCGATCGCGAGGCCGGCCATCGACGCGAGCGCCAGGAAGGACTCGACCGCGAAGATCGCCAGCAGGGCGATGCTCGGCAGCGCCATCCTGCGGCGGCGGGTGAAGAACTCCGCGAGCGCCCAGGCCAGGGCCGCGACGAGCACCCGGCTGCCCGTCTCGCCGAGGGTGTCGCCGGCCAGGAGCCAGGCCGCGCCCAGGAACAGGCCGATGCCGAGGGTGACGAAGATGTCGGCGAAGCCGGTGATGAAGCGCAGGCGCTCGTCGTCGTCCACGCGCTCGGGCACCGGCACCGCCTCCTCGCGGGCCAGCCGGTCCAGGGCCTCCACCTGCGCGGCGGTGAGGATGCCGCGGGCGACCGCGCGCGACAGGAGCGCGGGGTCGATCACCGGAGGGCCGGCGGGCACGGGGAGGGACGTCGCATCGCCCCGATCTAAGCGCGAAGCGGGACGCTTACCAGGGTCGAACGCGCGGCCGAACGCGCGGCCGATCCGGCGTGCGATCCCCCGGCCGGCGTCAGGCGGCGCGGATCTCGCCGACGAAGCCGGCGACCTCGCCGCCGAGGCCCTCGGAGCGGCGCGCGAGCTCGCCGGCCGCGGCCAGCACCTGCGCCGCGGCGGCGCCCGCCTGCAGGGCGGCGGCCTGGACCTCGGCCATGGTCTCGCTCACCGCCCGGGTGCCCTCGGCGGCGTCGCTCACGCTGCGTGCGATCTCCTGGGTGGCGAGCTGCTGTTCCTCCACCGCCGCGGAGACGCCCATCGCGATCTCGTGGACCGAGCCGATGGTGCCGCCGATCTCCTCGATCGCCGCCACCGCGTCGGCGGTGGCCTCGCGGATCGTGGCGATCTCGGCGGTGATCCGGTCGGTCGCCAGCGCGGTCTGGCCGGCGAGGCTCTTCACCTCGGCGGCCACCACCGCGAAGCCGCGTCCCGCCTCGCCGGCCCGCGCCGCCTCGATCGTGGCGTTGAGCGCCAGCAGGTTGGTCTGGCCGGCGATGCCCGAGATCAGCGAGACGACCTCGCCGATGCTGGCGGCACTGCGGGCGAGCCGCTGCACCGACTGCTCGGTGCGTCGCGCGTTCTCGACGGCGCCGGCGGCGGCGACCGAGGTCTGCGAGACCTGCGCGCCGATCTCGTTGGCGGTCGCGGCCAGCTCCTCGGTGGCGGCCGCCACCGCCTGGACGTTCATCGAGGCCGCGCCGGCGGCGTCCATGACGGCCTGCGACTGCAGGCTGGTGCGCTCGGCGTTGCGCGCCATCGCGCGGGCCGTCTCCTCCATCGTCCCGGCGGACGCGGCCAGATGGCCGACGAGGCCGCCGACGCTGCCCTGGAATCGGTCGGCGAGGGTGTCCATCTCGGCGCGCTTGACGGCGCCGGCTTCCAGGCCGGCCTGGGCCTGGCTGCGGCGCAGGGCGTCCGCCTCGCCCATCGCGTCGGCGAAGGTGCGCATGCTCGCCCAGATCGCGCCGATCTCGTCGCGCGAGGGCTTCACCGCCGGCAGGTCGCGGTCGCCCTCCGCGAGGCGGCGGATCGCGGTCGACACGGCCCGCAGCGGCCTCGCGATCATGCGATGGCCGAACAGCCCGCCGATGAGCAGGCCGCCGAGGGCGCCACCGAAGGCCAGCGCCAGGAGCAGGCGCAGGCGCCCCGTGTAGAGCGCGTCGGCACCGGCGTTCAGGCTCTCGATGCGGTCGCGGTTGCGCATCACGAGGGCCTCGATCCCGGCCTGGAAGGCGATGCGGTTGTTGCGGTTCTCCTCGGTGAAGCCCTGCTCGGCGGCGGCCTTCGGCGAAACCTCGGTGCCGAGACGGGCCGTCTCGGTGCGGTGCCGTCGGAAATCCGCGGCGTCCTTCGCCACGCGGTCGAACAGCGCCCGGTCCTCCGCCGGCACCGCCGGGAGCCACTCGGTCAGCAGCGCATCGATCGCCGAGAGATCGCGGACGATGCCGCCGGCGTAGGTCCGCGCGGCCTGCGTGCTGGCGGCGGCGTAGATGCCGCGGGATTCGAGTGCGGTGTCGGTGGTGAGCCGGGTGAGCTCGGCCGCGAACAGCGCGTTCTCGGTGGCGTTCCGCGCGGCCCCGACCGACGCGTTGAAGGTCCGCAGGGTGTCGAGCCCGACGCCCGCGACCACGAGGGTCACGAGGCTAGAGGCGCCGACCAGTCCGATGAGTTTGCCGCCGATCGTCATCGCGTCCACGCCCCGTGCTTGCGTGGTCGAACCTACCCAGAGGTTGTCAAGGACCCGTTAAGCTTGCAACCCGCTCACCCCTGCACGGCCTCGGGGCGCGAAGCCGACATCCTCGATGCTTCGCCACCCTGCGGTCGAAGCTGCGAGAACGACAGCATAAACCCGCGGACCCGGCGGGCATAACCTTGACCGTTCCTTCGTCAGCCCGGATGAGTGGACCCTGCCGGGATCGATGATCGAGCCCGGTCCGGGGGACGTCAGATGAAGCGATGGATCGTGGGGGCCGCCCTGCTCGCCGGGCTGGCCGCGCCGGCTTGCGCCAAGGATATCGTCCTGCCGGCGAAGGAACCCGCCGTCACCGCGACGATGCCGGACGACTGGGACACCAGCGTCTACGAGACCGAGATCGCCTCCGTCTCGGCCGACGGCGACATCGTGGTCAACATCGCCACCGATAGCAAGGCGCGCCTCGACGCGCTGATCAAGGACAGCAAGGCCTACCTGACCAAGAACAAGGTCAAGCTCGTCGGCAAGCCGACCGAGCAGACCATCGACTTCAACGGCACCCCGGGCCAGGTGCAGCGCTACCAGGCGACGGACAAGAACGGCAAGGCGATCATCGACTTCGTCACCCTCGACGCGAGCCGGAACCGGGTGGTCCTGCTGACCGTGTGGGGCTCCGAGGACGACCGCCAGACCAACGGGACCGCCCTGGACGCGATCATGAAGAGCGTGACGGTCCCGGCCGGCGGCGGAGGCGGCGGGTTCTGGTCCGGTGCCGCCGTCCCGTCCGGCAAGGCCGGGACGGGCAAGACGGAAGCCACCGCGCCCGAGGCGGTCAAGCCGCCGCCGGGGGCCGCCGCGGCGGCGCCCCAAGCGCCCGCTCAAGCCCCCGCTCAAGCACCCCCTGCCGCAGCGCCGGCCGCCACCCAGACCCTCGGGGTCCGGCGCGTGCTGTTCGTCACGCGGCCCTCGGACGGCTTCGGCGACGCCGACCCGCGCGCCGCGAGCCCCTTCCTGCCGAGCGAGAAGGTCATCACCTACATGGAGCCGATCGGCGAGACGCTGGTGCCGGTCGCCGGCGGCGACGTGCGGTTCGGCTTGGTCGTCGACTACGCGCTGCAGACCAGGGGCGGCGCGATCCTCGCCGGCCAGAAGGCCGTGATCGACCGGGAGTTCACCGCCGGGAAGGACGCCCTGCTGGACGGCTCCCCGAAGTTCTCCTTCCACGTCACCCTGGGCATCACCGGCATCGACCCGGGCGAGTACGTCCTCGCCTTCACGCTGCGCGACAAGTTCAGCGACCGCACGACCCAGATCGAGCGGCCGTTCACGGTGGCGGCGGCCCCGGCCGCGCCCGTCCCCTCGGCTCCGACGGCCGCCGCGCCCGCGCCGTCGACGCCCGCTCCCGCCCCGGTCGTCGCGGCGGCTCCGCCCTCGCCTGCGGGTGGGCTCTGCGCGCAGGACGCGGTGCGCACGGATCTGATGGCCTCGGTCAACGGCGCCCCCAACTTCAAGGACGGCAAGCGCCGGCTCAAGGCGCTGGTCGAGCCCGAGACGGTCTTCGAGGATCGCAAGGCCAAGCGGATGACCTGCCGCTACACCTCGGTCTGGGACGAGACCCAGGACACGGGCACGACCGAGACGCGCATGAAGATGACCTTCAAGACCAGCGACGACGGCAAGGACGGCATCGACCTCGATTACAGCTTCGACAAGTAGCAGCCGCTCAGCCTCCCGGCGGCCCCAGGGCCGTCGGGACGGAGCCGGTGAGGGCCGGACCTAGCCCGCGTCGAGAGCCTCGAGGACGAGGCTCTCGTTGGTGTAGACGCAGATCTCGGCGGCGATCCGCATGGCCTTGCGCACGATCGCCTCGGCGTCGAGGTCGGTGTCCTCCAGGGCGCGCGCGGCCGACAGCGCGTAGTTGCCGCCGGAGCCGATCGCCATCACCCCGCCCTCCGGCTCGAGCACGTCGCCCGCGCCCGACAGCAGCAGGCTGACGTCCTTGTCGGCCACCAGCATCATCGCCTCCAGGCGGCGGAGATAGCGGTCGGTGCGCCAGTCCTTGGTCAGCTCGACGCAGGCGCGGGTGAGCTGCCCGGGATACTGCTCGAGCTTGGCCTCCAGGCGCTCGAACAGGGTGAAGGCGTCGGCCGTCGCGCCGGCGAACCCGCCGATCACCGCGCCCTTGGCGAGCTTCCGGACCTTCCGGGCATTGCCCTTGACGATGGTCTGGCCGAGGCTGACCTGGCCGTCGCCGCCGATGACGACGCGGCCCCCCTTGCGCACCATCAGGATGGTGGTGGCGTGCATCTGGGCCGGGCCTGAATCGTCGTGTGCCAAGGGTGTCTCCGGGTGTCGCTCGGCGTCAGGTAGGGGCTCGCGCCCCGGATTGCCAAGCGGCGCCGCGAAGACCCGCGGTCAGTGGTCGCCGCCGAGATAGGCCGCGCGCACCGCCGGATCGCTCTTGAGCCGGGCCGCCGGCCCCTGGAAGCGGATGCGGCCGTTCTCGAGGACGTAGGCGTAGTCGGCCACCCCGAGCGCCGCCATGGCGAACTGCTCGACGAGCAGCATCGTCACCTGCTCCTCCTTGAGCTGGCGGATGATGCGGAACACCTCCTCGACGAGCTTCGGCGCCAGCCCCATCGACGGCTCGTCCAGCAGCAGGATGTCGGGGCGCAGCATCAGGGCGCGGCCCATGGCGAGCATCTGCTGCTCGCCACCCGAGAGCGTGCCGGCGAGCTGCCGCCGGCGCTCCTTGAGGCGCGGGAACAGCGCGTAGGCGCGCTCGCGGTCGGCGGAAACGTCGCCCTTGGGGCGCGAGCCGGTCAGCCGCGGGAAGGCGCCGAGCGTCAGGTTGTCCTCCACCGACAGGGTCGGGAACACCCGCCGCCCCTCCGGCGAGTGGGCGAGGCCGGCGCGGGCCACGTCGTGGCTGTCGAGCCCCGAGATCTCACGCCCAGCGAGCCGGATCGAGCCGGCGCGCGGCTGGATCATCCCCGAGAGGGCCCGCATCGTCGTGGTCTTGCCGGCCCCGTTGGAGCCGATCAGCGTCACGACCTTGCCCTTCGGCACCTGGAACGAGAGCCCGTGCAGGACCTCGATCTGGCCGTACCCGGCCGACAGGTTGGCGACCTCAAGCATGGGCTGGCTCCGGAGCGGCCGAGCCGCCCATGTCGTCGGGGGCGCCGAGATAGGCCTCGATCACCTTCGGGTCGGCCTGCACCTCGCGGGCCCCGCCCTCGGCGATCTTGTGCCCGAAATCGAGCACGCTGACCCGGTCGCACAGCCCCATCACCACATCCATGTGGTGCTCGATCAGGATCACGGTGATGCCCGCGTCGCGGATCTTGCGGATGATCGCGGTCAGGTCCGCGATGTCGGGCGCGGTCAGGCCGGCGGCCGGCTCGTCCAGCAGCAGCAGCACGGGGTCGAGCGCCAGCGCGCGGCCGATCTCCAGGAGGCGCTGCTTGCCGTAGGGCAGGTTGCGGGCCTCCACCTGGGCGAGGCTCGACAGGCCCATGAAGTCGAGGATCGCCATCGCCCGGGCGCGGGCCTCGCGCTCCTCGCGGCGCCGCCGCGGCGTGCCGAGGATCGCGTCGACGATGGTGCCGAGGAAGGCGTGGTGCAGGCCGACGAGTACGTTCTCCAGGGCCGTCATCTCGCGGAAGAGCTGCACGTTCTGGAAGGTGCGGGCGACGCCGGCGAGCGCGATCTCGGAGGGCGTGCGCCCGTCGAGGCGCTTCGGCGCGCTGCCGGCGGCGGCCAGGGTCACCGCGCCGGCGGTGGGTTTGTAGATGCCGGTGAGCACGTTCATCATCGTGCTCTTGCCCGAGCCGTTCGGGCCGATGAGCCCGTGGATCGTGCCGGGCCTCACCGACAGGTCGACGCCGGCCAGCGCCTTCAGGCCGCCGAACTGCATCAGCGCCTGCTCGACCTGCAGCAGCGGCTCGGTGCCGGCGGCCTTGCCGCGCTGCGCGATCAGCGCGTCGCCGTCGGCCGAGAGCGCCTTGCCCTCCGCCGTGTGGGCCGGGCGGAGCGCCGGGATCTTCTCGCGCAGGAAGCCGACGATGCCGTCGGGCAGGTAGTAGACCACGAACAGGATCAGCAGGCCGAACACGCTGAGCCGGAAGTCGGTGACCGATTGCAGCGCCAGCGTCGCGGGCAGGAACAGGATGCAGAGCACCACCGGCACGAGGATCGCGAAGCGGTTCTCGCGCCGGCGCAGGAAGGCCTGGATGCCGACGACGAGCGCCACGGCGGCGATGAGGCCGGCCATGATCCGCACGAGGTCGATGTCGGCCAGGATGTTGGGCATCATCACGATGATCGCCGAGCCGATCAGCGGGCCGGCCCGCGACTTCCGGCCGCCCATCGTCACCGCGAGCAGGAACAGCACGGTGAGTTCGAAGCCGTAGGAATTCGGGGCGACGTAGCGCTCCGACCAGGCGAACAGCGCGCCCGCGAGCCCCGCCAGCGCCGCTGAGACCACGAAGGCGTAGACCTTGTAGCGGTAGACGCTGACGCCCATGCAGTCGCAGGCGATCGGCGAGTCGCGCAGCGCCTCGAAGGCGCGCCCGAACGGCGAGCGCACGATGCGGTTCACCACCACGATCGTCAGCAGGAGGCAGGCGCAGACGAGGTAGTAGAACTCGAGCTTGCGGCCGGCCGCGCCCCAGGGCGGCGTGATCCCGAGCGTCGCGAAGTCGATGACGCGGGCCGGCGGCAGGGTGATGCCGAGCGGCCCGTTGGTGATCGGCGTCAGCTCGTTGATGAAGATCTGCACGATGGTGCCGAAGGCCAGCGTCACCATCGCGAGGTACGGGCCGGTGACCCGCAGCGCCGGCACCGCGAGCAGCAGGCCGAAGGCGGAGGTGACGCCGATCCCGGCGAGCAGGCCCCACCAGATCCCGAGCTTGAAGTGCAGGAACAGCACGGCTGCCGCGTAGGCGCCGACGCCGAACAGCCCGGCATGGCCGAGGCTGACCTGGCCGGTATAGCCGACGACGATGTCGAGCCCGAGGATCAGGATCGCGTAGATCGCGATCACCAGCAGCAGGTGGATGTAGTAGCTGCTGGTGACCACGTGCGGGAAGGCGGCGAGGAACACCACGAGCAGCATCGCGCCCGCCGCGCCGATATGCCGGCCGAGACCGGCGGAGGCCGAGGGCGCCGGGGCGGCGGCCGGCGCGAAGGTGGAGTGCGCCATCGGCTCAGACTTTCTTGATCACGGCCTTGCCGAACAGCCCCACGGGGCGGATCGACAGCACGACGAGGAGCAGGATCAGGCCCGGCACGTCCTTGTAGCCGGTGGAGATGTAGAAGCCGGTCAGCGTCTCGGCGATGCCGAGGATCAGCCCGCCGACGATGACGCCGAGGCCGGATTCGAGGCCGCCGATGATCGCCACCGCGAAGGCCTTCAGCGCCAGCACCGCACCCATCGTGGCGCCCGTCAGCGTGACCGGGGCGACGAGCACGCCGGCGAACGCCGCCGTCATCGCGCTGATCGAGTAGGACAGGGTGATGACGCGCTTGGTGTTGATGCCCATCAGGCCGGCGGCATCGATGTCGTTCGAGGTGGCGATCACCGCCTTGCCCCAGATCGACTTGCGATTGAAGATCTCGACCGCGAGCATCATTAGCAACGCCCCGGCGATGATCAGCAGCTCCATCGGCAGCATGCGGATGCCGCCGAGCTGCAGCGCCTCCTCGGGCAGCGGCGACGGGAACTTGAGGTCGTCGCGGCCCCAGATGTTCTCGGCGAGATTGCGAAAGATGATCCCGAGCGCGATGGTGGCCATGATCCACCCGTACTCGGACTTGATCTTCACCGCCGGGCGCACGCCGAGGCGCTCGACCACGGCGCCCAGCGCGAAGCCGAAGACCAGCACCAGCGGGATCATCAGCCAGTAGCCGGTGAACGGCGCCAGCGTCAGGCCGAACAGGGCGCCCAGCGCCAGCGCCTCGCCCTGCCCGAAGTTCAGCGTCTTCGAGGTGGCGAAGGTGAGCTGGTAGCCGAAGGCGATGGCGGCGTAGATCATGCCGACCGCGACGCCGGACGCGACGAGCTGCAGGAAGATGGTCATCGTGTCACCGGCGCCCGTGCGTGAGGGTTTGGTCGTTCATGACGTCCGGTCCCGACTCGATCCGTCGAGGCGCGGGCTCCCGTCCCCGCTCGGGATCGGGCCGCGCGACGGGCGACCGGACGGCGTCGGGCCGGCCGTGCCGCCCCGGCACGCGGGCGGTTGCAGGACCTCGCGCGCCGCCGGACGCTCGATAAGCGTTCCGGCGGCGGTGGATCATCCCGCCCGACCGACGAAAATCGTCAGTTGGAGGTCTTTTCCTTGACGCGCACCACGCCGGCGTTCTTGGCGTCCGTGTCCTTGGCGTAGACGATCTTGCCGTCCTGCACCTTCCCGAACACGACCATGTTGCGCGAGATCGCGTTGTGGTCGGCGGCGGTGAAGGGCTTGTCGTAGGTCGTCACCACGCCCTCGACCTTCTCCTTGAGGTTCTCGAGCGCCTCGCGGATCTTCGGCCCGTCGGTCGAGCCGGCCTGCTTGATCGCGGCGGCGATCAGGAACACCGAGTCGTAGCCCTGCGCGCCGGCGACCGGGGTCGGGATCTTGGTCACGCCGTAGGTCTTGTAGTAGTCCTCCAGGAAGGCCTTGCGCTTCGGCAGCGTCTTGTCCTCGATGAAGGTCTGCGGCATCACCACGCCGTTGCCGTTGGCGCCAGCGATGTCGATGAAGCTCTGCATCGAGGCCGGCCACGAGGTGATCATCGGCACCTTCCAGCCGAGCTTGGCCATGCCGTTGGCGATCTGCGCCAGCTCCGGCCCGATGCCGTAGGCCAGGATCACGTCGGCGCCGGCCTGCTGGGCCTTCAGCAGCTGGGCCGTCATGTCGACGTCCTTAATGTTGAACTTCTCGACCACCACCGGCTTCACGCCCTTGGTGCCGAGGTACTTCTCGATGTCCTCGCGGCCGAGCTGGCCGTAATTGGTCGAGTCGGCGAGGATGGCGATTTTCTTGTGGCCCTGCGCGACGGCCTCGTCGACCATCATGCCGGCCTGCAGCACGTCGTAGGCCGAGTTCCGGAAGACGTAGTTGCTGTCGTAGTCCGGCGCCTTGAACTGGTTGGTGATGACGGTGCCGGTGGCGACGTTGTTGAACACCGGGATCTCGGCTTCCTGGTAGAAGCGCTGCGCGGCCAATGCCACGCCGGTGTTGATGAAGCCCAGCGTCGCGACGACCTTCTCCTTGCTGATGAGCTCCTGCGCCACCTGGGCGCCGACCTCGTTCTTGGCCTCGTCGTCGCGCTCGACGAGCTGGATCTGACGCCCGAGCACGCCGCCGGCCTTGTTGATCTCGGCGGCCGCCAGCCGTGCGCCATCGCGCATCGACACCCCCATGGCGGAGGAGCCGCCGGTATAGGGGCCGGTGACGCCGATCTTGATCGGGTCCGCGGCCTGGGACGGCAGGGCGCCGAGCGTGGCCAGTGCCGTCGCGCCGAGCAGGGCGCCGACGAACGCGCGCGTCGTCAGTGTCATGGCTGTTTCCTCCGTGTCCCGATCCGGGCGTTTTTTGTGTCGCGGTGCCTTGAGGCACCGTCGCGGGTTCTGCGGCCCGAAGTCTCGGGCCCCTGCCCGAGCGTTGGAATATTGTCGAACGTGCACGCGAACGCAACGCAGGACGCGAGGCCCGGCCTACAAATCCAAAGGGTTGTGGGTTTTACGGCGCGAACCTCGGGCCGCCGCGGCGAGGGTCGGCCAGGCGGCGTCCGTCGCGGCCTGCGCGGGGACCATGCTCCGGCCGATGCGCCCGAGCGTTCCGGAAGCGCCGGGCCGGCCCGGAAATGCGCCGGCGCGGGCAAAGCCTGTTGACCGATCCGCGCTTTCCCCTTAACGGAAGCGCTCCCGAACGACGGACCCCTTCCGAGCGGTCGCCGGCTTCCAGCCGTGCCCGGATCGCGAGCGGTACCCGTCCCTTCGGTGGGGGATAGTTTAACGGTAGAACGGTGGACTCTGACTCCTCTGGTCCTGGTTCGAATCCAGGTCCCCCAGCCACTTAAGATCCTAAGTCATTCAGATCACTAAGCTTCTCGCGCAGTCGCCCTGCGGAGTGAGCCCCTTGCTACAATCCGCTGCTACAAAGTCCGTCCGAGGGACGGCGAAGGAGCGGGTTGTCGGCACGATCCAATCTCGTCCTGCGAGGGACGGTCTTCCATTTCCGTCGTAGCGTTCCCAGCGATCTGCGCGCGCTCGTTCGGCGACGCGAACTGATACGCAGTCTCGCGACCTCTGAGGCGCGTACTGCCAAGCTGCGAGCCTGTCGGCTATACCTCGCTTCGGAAGGCCTTTTCTCGGTCCTCCGCGAAACGCCGATGCTGACTGACACGCAACTCGCTCGCCTCGTCCAGGACTTCTACGGCTTGATCCTCGACGGCGAGGGCCAAGGACGCCTCACCCGTGGCGCAATCCATAGCGACGTGCGGGAGCGCCGGATCGCACAGTACGAGACAATGGTGGCGCGCAACCGCGATGCCCTCGCCTGCAACCGACTGGAAGAGGCAGGCTTCGTCACCGAGCACATGCTGCGTAAGCAGGGCATCGCGGCTGCCGACCTCAGCCCGGCGGACCTCGCCCAGGCGCGGCAGGCCATGCTGCGCGCTGGCATCGACATCGCCGATGCCATCAAGGCCCGCTACGAGGGCGACTTCAACTTCGAGCCCCGTGACCGGCTGCTCAAGATGCGGCTGGAGTCGGCCTCAGAGCAGCCCGTCCCAACAGCCTCTCCCGCAGCGGCATCCGATCCCGAGCCTGCCGTGACCCAACGGCAGGACGATAGCCTATCTGTCGTGGGAGTTGCCTTTCGCACCACGCAGGTCGCCACGGGGGCTTGGGACCGCCAGACGGCGTCTCAGGCCAGCGCAACCTTCCGTTTATTCGTCGACGTCTGCGGGGATCGACCGCTCGCAGCCTACTCGCGCAAGGAGGTCGGCCGTTTTCGGGAGCTCGTGGAGCGGCTGCCGAACGACTACGGAAAACACCCACGCTACCGCGACCTCACCGTTGAGGAGATCCTCACCATCTTCGACGCGCTACCGGCCGGGAGCCGGGCGCCCGTCATCACCCAGAAGTGCCACACAGCACCCTTGACCCCGCCACCCTGCCGCCACGCCCGTACGGCTTGGACCCCCTGGAGACCCACGTCCGTCTGACCTCAGCACCGAGACCACCCGACCCGGACCATCGCCGGTTTCCCGCCGATCCCGGCCTCGCCAAGTGTCTGAAACTTGGCACCCCTCGACGGGCCGGTTCTGCCGACACGCGGCCTCGACCGCAGTCAGCGACCTCTAGCTCAGACCCGGCAGGACGGTACCCCCGAAGACCCGCCTAACCCCACATCCGCCCCGCAACCCTCTTCGAGCAAACGGACGCAGTTCATCCGCTCTCCGCCCCATCCCGCCTTGGCGCTTGGCCGCGCACGCCCGCCCACTCCGGCGCCTGCTGATCCTGGCTGACGCGCAGCCGACGCCACTCGAGACCCGCGAACGCGGTATCGAATGAAGCGTCCGCCCCGATCGGCAACGCCGCCCGAGCCTCCGCCCAGAACCGCTCCTCCAGTCCCGGGTCGGCAGCCCAGGCTGTATGCCACCACGCCAGGATCGGCTCTCGCGCCCGGGCCAGCGCCAGCGCCGAGGGCAGCCGATCGCGCTTCTCGTGTTGATTCACCCGGCGCGAGGACGGGACCAAGTTCCACAGGTCGCCGCACGGCCACGCCGACCACGGCAGTGCGTGATCAATGTCGAGGGCGTCGAGGCGCAGCGGGGCCGCAGACCACACGCAGACCGGCGGCGTCCCCGCCGCGGCGAGCCGCCCGGCGACGAGGCGGGCCAACCCGGTGTCTCGCGCGGGCTCCTGGCAGACGAGGTGCGCCTCGACCGCGCCGGGCTCACACGCGCGGCCCATGCGCACCGCGTAGCCCCGTATCAGCCGCGCCCACTCGGTGACCAGCACTGGCTCTACCCAGGCGCCGAGCCGCAGCAGCGTGCGCCACAGCGGACCAGGCACCGCCAGATGCCCCCAGGCTGTCAGGATCTCGGGTGTGAGCGCCAGCGCTCCGGTCACGCGGACCGGCCGCCCCACACCCTGAAACACCGGTCCGCGCGCGTTCGGGTAGGTCGTGTGACGCACCGGCATTGCCAGGATCGTGCGCCGCGCCTCGCCAAGCGCCGCGACGAGGGCAGTGGCCCTGGATCCCGCGAAGCGCATGCCGAGACGCAGATCCCCCGCGGTGACTCCGAGCGCCAGCAACTCACGAAAGCCCAGTCCAGCGAACCCGAGACCGTCGGGCCCGGAGTTGCCCGGCGCCTGCGGCAGACCGGCGGCGACAAGCGGCAGGTATGCGCGCAGCCAATGCAGGGCGACGCAGCCCATCGGTACGAGCACCCGGTCGCTCCCGTCCGGGGCTGGTACGGCGAGCGAGGGCGCCGCGTCGGCGATCTTGGCCACCGCACGCAGGAGCCCGAGCTTGTAGGTCGAAGACTTCTCGTCGTTGAGGACGATGCCGCGGATCAGCGGCAGGCCGAGACTGCCGTCGTCGGGCAGACACAGCACCACGCTGGTCCACGCGACGCCGGCCCGGCCGAGACGGTCGGGTTCGTCGAGGGCGCGCAGTACCGCGAGCCCGTGCTCCCGCGCCAGCGCCTCGATCTCCCCAAGCGAGGTCGGGTGCATCGCGCGCCCCGGCTCGCCCGGGCCGCCCCGCAGGGTGAGGACGAGCACGCCGCCGGGCTTCAGCAGGGTAACGAGCTTGCGAAAGGCACGCGGGCGCTCGGACTGGGCCAGATGCATCCACACAGCCGAGAGCAGCACGAGGTCGTAGCTCAGGCCCAGCCGGTGCACAACCGTCAGCGCAGGCAGTCGATCGTCGACCCAGCGCAGTCCCGGGTGCCGCCGTTCGCCCTCCGCCCGCATCCCGCCGGCAGGCTCGGCGGCCACGACCTCGTAGCCCAAGCCGGCCAGCCAAGCAGCGTCACGGCCCGAGCCCGCCCCGACGTCGAGGGCGAGGCGCCCTGCACCGGTCGGTAACAGCTCCCGGACCCGCCCCCACAGGACCTCAGCGCTTAGGGCTTCGTAGCGCGCCGCGAACTCAGCCGCCCCGCGATCGTAGGCGGCAATGGTCTCGTCGACGACGCTCATGCGGTCCGTGGAGCAGGAACACCGACCGAATCGGCGGCGGGGAGATCGCGGCGTTCTGCGTCGCCAGGGACGCGTCATCAAGTCTACCGGCCGCCGATACTGTCGAGCCTTGCCAAGCGTCGGGCACTCCACCACGCTCGACGAATGGTTCGCCTGTTCGTCGCCATCACCGACCGAGACTGGTTCAACGCCCTGTCCCGGCAGGCGCCGGACGAGGTGAATTTCTGGCAGCCGAGCGGCCGCCACGCCTTCCGCGCCCTGCAACCGGGTGAACTGCTGCTGTTCAAGCTGCACGCGCCGGACAACGTCATCGTCGGCGGCGGCGTGTTCTCGCATGGCTCGCTCGCGCCGCTCTCGCTGGCCTGGGACGTCTTCGAGACTCGCAACGGCGCGTCCAGCCTCGCCGAGATGCGGCGCCGTTGACCTGACCGGCTGGCTTTGGACCGGGCTGATTGAGAGGATCAGCCAGGACTGAAGGAGCTGGACATGAAGCGAGGTCAGAAGACGGGTGCGGAGCAGGTGGTGCTGAAGCTGCGCCAGATTGAGGTGCAGACGGCGCA